>NZ_JBVJCO010000001.1:521199-565512 GCF_055588525.1 Kitasatospora sp. NPDC041988 | reverse complement strand
CCCCGACGATCCCTACGCGCTAAACTCAGCAGTACGACCTCCCTCCCCCGCCCTCCCCCCCCCCCCCCCCCCCCCCCCCCCCCCCCCCCCCCCCCCCCCCCCCCCCCCCCCCCCCCCCCCCCCCCCCCCCCCCCCCCCCCCGCGTCCGGCCGAGCGGACGAGCGGACGAGCGGACGGACGAGAGGGCTCGTCCTCGAGTCCGGCAGGTGCGACAACGGCGCCGTCCTGCGCTTCACCCACGCCGAGGAGATCGAGCCGCTCGCCGCCCTCACGGGCCTCCCCGGCAGCACCGAGCCGGCCCGGCCCGGGCAGCCGTACTCCTACCGGAACAACCCGTGGCGCGGCGCCGAGGTGGTGCCGATGGCCGCGAACATCCAGTGGGACCTCTACGCCGGCACCGACCTCACCACCAAGCGCGGCGACGGCACTTCGGCCGCGTACCTGGTCCGTCCGCATGCTCTACAACGAGAAGGAAACCGCCTTCAAGCCCTCCTGTCGGCCCATCGCCGAGGGCGGCTACTTCTACGACCTCGCCGAGCTCGAGCGCTGCTTCGGCCGCACCTGACCGCGTCCCGCCTGCGCCGCCGTGGGCGGTGGGTCCTCCGGGCGGGGCGGGCCGGGCCTCATCGTGGGGGGCTGCTCGTGGCTGGAGAAAGTGACGCGTCCGCGGCCTGCGGGGCCGCGTCACCGCGCTCGGCGCCGGCGTCCTCGGCCCGCGCGCGGTCCGGCCGGACCGGCCAGGCGCCTGAGACCGGGGTCGGATCGGAGATGTCGAGCACAGGCCGAGTGTCCGACGGGTCGCCGCCGCGACGGCGACCGACCTCGCTGTCCGTCGCGGCGGGTCGTGATCAATCCCGCTGACCGCAGCCATGCGGCGTGAACCGAAGCGCAAGCCGATCACGGCCGCGCAGTGGCGGGACGGCCTCGCAGGGCGATCTTCAGAAAACCAAGGCGACCTCAAGCGGTCAGTGCATCACCGCTGTTCAGAAGGTCAGCGCAGACCTCCGTCGGCGTTCGGTACCCGTGGATCTCGCGAGGTCGGGACGGAGAGCGCAGGAGCGAAGGCCTCACGCGCTGGACAGCCGATTCCGGAAGCCCGAACAAAACGCCCTTGACTAATGGTCAAGAAGTGTTGACCATTAGGGGCATGCCTACCGATGATCTTCCCGAGACGCTCCACGTCACCACTGACGAGCAACTACGCGCCGTTTCCAATCTCACGCGTCACCGGATCATGGCCGTGCTCCGCTTCGAGCCCGCGACGATCACGCAGATCGCCGAGCGAGTGGGCCTTGCGAAGGGGAGTTCCAGCTACCACGTACGGCTGCTGGAGCGGGCCGGCCTGGTGAAGGTGGTACGAACGCGGAAGGTCCGGGGGGTCACCGAGCGGTACTACGCAATGGCCGCGCGGGCGATCGTGCTGCCGGATCCGGGCGAGGGAGGGCCGGATGTGCTGATGCGGCATGCGGTGGCGGACCTGGAGGCAGCGCCGGTGGATGGCGAGCGGCACGTGCGGATGGCGCATCTGCGGCTCACCGAGGAGCAGTTCGCGGAGCTGGGGGCGCGGCTGCAGGCACTGGCGGACGAGTACCGGGAGCTGTCCGATCCGTCGCTGCCGGACGCGTCACTCGTCTTCGCACTGTTCCACCCGGCAGCGCGCCAGCAGGCCGAAGGGGACGCCAAGTGACCTCAGACGTTCGGAAGTTGCCGACCGGGTTCGGACGGCTGTGGACCGCGCAGACGGTGTCCTCGCTCGGTGACGGGGTGACGCATGCCGCGCTGCCGCTGCTCGCGTTGACGTTGACGCGGGATCCGATGGCGCTCGCCGTCATCACGGCCGCCGGAACGCTGCCGTGGCTGCTCTTCGGGGTGCTCGGCGGTGCGCTGGTGGACCGCTGGGACCGCCGGCGCACGATGTGGGTCACGGACGCGGCACGTGCGGTGCTGCTCGCGATACCGGCGGCAGCGGCCGCGCTAGACGTGCTGAGCATTCCACTGCTCGCGGCCGTCGCCTTCCTGCTCGGCCTCGGCGGACTCTTCTTCGACACGGCCGCGACGGCCTATCTGCCGGATCTGCTCGGCCGCGACCCCGCGCTCCTGGAGCGCGCCAACTCTCGCCTGCGCGGCACCCAGACCGCCGCGTCCGGCTTCGCGGGGCCGCCCGCGGGCAGTGCCCTGCTCGCGCTCGGGCGGGCGGTTCCGATCCTCGCCGACGCGGTCTCGTTCGCGCTCTCCGCACTGCTCGTACGGTCGCTGCCTGCCGCACCCCGGCCCGTACCGCAGGCCCGTGAGTCGCTGCTGCGGCAGGCGCGGGCCGGCGCCTCGTACGTATTCCGGGATCAGTTGCTGCTCGGTCTCGCGCTTCGTCCGGCGGTCGGGAACATCGCCTTCCTCGCCGTGGAGACCGTACTCGCCCTCTTCGCACACGACCGTCTCGGCATCGGCACCTTCGGCTTCGGCCTGCTCCTCACGGCGGAGGCCACCGGCGGTCTGCTAGGCGCGGGCATCGCCTCCTTCCTCGGCCGACGACTCGGCACCGGCACCGCGCTGACCTGCACGGCCGCGGTCGAGGGACTCGCCATCCTGGGCCTTGCCGCAGCCCCGAACCCGTACGTCGCCGGCCTCGCACTCGCCGCCTGCGGAGCGGGCATGGGCGCCACGATGGTGCTCGGCCCCTCCCTCCGACAGGCGATCGTCCCCGCCCACCTGATGGGCCGGGTCGCCTCCACCTCCCGCATGCTCGCCATGTGCGCCGCCCCGTTCGGCGCCTTCCTCGGCGGCTGGCTGGCCACCACCTACGACGTACGCACCCCGCTCTACACCGCCGCCGGCCTCCTCCTCACCATGACCGCCGTCACCGCGACCATGACCAGCAACCGCCAGGTCGAGGCGGCGCTGCGTGCCGCCGCCCCGGCCGATGATCCGGATCACCCGGAATCCCGGGATCCCGTTCAGGAGGGTGCCATTTCGGGCTCCGCGAGGTCGTCGAGCCAGTGCTGAGCCCAGCTCGGCGTTCCCCGCCTCGGCCCGGAGCGTCGGGCGCCTGGCCTCCACAGGATGCAACGAGTGGCCCAGCGGGCCGGGTGGGCCGCCGTCAATCCTCGTCGTCCTCGACAGCCTCCGGGTCCCGGAAGGGGCGCAGGCCCTGACCGGGTCCGCGGGCCTTGATGTTGAACAGACAGCGGCCCAGATGTGCCGGTCCTTGAGCGGGGAGAGGCGGGCCACGTGCTCCGGGCCTGAAGAATAACAGCCGCATGATTTGCCTAAATGCCTTAGGCAAAGGCATGATCGGTGCAGGCAACGGAAGGGGCACATGATGGCCAGGGCAGGAGTGACCGCGGAACGGCTCACCCAGGCCGGCGCGGAGCTCGCCGACGAGGTCGGCTTCGCGCAGGTGACCGTGTCCGAGCTCGCCAGGCGGTTCGACGTCAAGGTCGCGAGCCTGTATTCGCACGTGAAGAGCTCCCACGACCTCAAGACCAGGATCGCCCTGTTCGCCCTGGAGGAGCTCGCCGACCGGGCCGCCGACGCCCTGGCCGGGCGCGCCGGCAAGGACGCCCTGGCCGCCTTCGCGGACGCCTACCGCAGCTACGCGCGGCAGCACCCCGGGCGCTACGCCGCCACGCAGTACCGGCTCGACCCCGGGACGGCCGCCGCGAGTGCCGGCGTCCGGCACGCGCAGATGACCCGGGCGATCCTGCGCGGCTACGACCTGACCGAGCCGGACCAGACCCACGCCGTCCGGATGCTGGGCGGCGTCTTCCACGGCTACGTCAGCCTGGAGCTGGGCGGGAGCTTCGGCCACACCGCCGTCGACCCGCAGGAGTCCTGGGACTGGATCGTCGACTCGCTCGACGCCATGCTGCGGGCCCGGGCCGCGCACTGAGCGGTCCCCTCCCCGATCCCGAACGACCCGGTCACCCCTGATCACCCCTGATCACCAGGCTGGAAGCAATGAGCACCGAGCACGACCTGATCACCACACCCGTCACCCCGGACCTGCTGCGCGGCCATCTCGACATCGAGCGCACCTCCCACGGACTGCTGCCGCACCGACTGCCCGCCCGGGCCCGCCGTCAGATCCCCGACGAGCAGCTCGCCATGGCCGAGGCGCAGCCCTCCGGCGTGCGGCTGGCATTCCGCACCCGGGCCACCGCGATCGGCCTGGAGACCCTGCCGACCAAACGGGCCTACCGGGGTGTTCCCGCGCCGGCATCCGGCGTCTACGACCTCCTGGTGGACGGTGACCTGGCCGCCCAGGCCGGAGTTTCCGGCGGCAACACCCGGGTGATCGACATGGCCACCGGCTCCGCCGAGCTGCACCCGGGCCCGCCCGGCACCGCGTGGTTCCGCGGCCTGCCCGCGCGCGACAAGACGGTCGAGATCTGGCTTCCGCACACGGAGATCACCGAGCTGATCGCCCTGCGCACCGACGCCCCCGTCACGCCCGCGCCGGACCGCGGGCGCAGGCTGTGGCTGCACCACGGCAGCTCGATCAGCCACGGCTCCAACGCGGACCACCCGACCGCCACCTGGCCCGCCCTCGCCGCCGCGCGGGGCGGCGTCGAACTGGTCAACCTCGGCTTCGGCGGCAGCGCCGTGCTGGACCCGTTCACCGCGCGTGCGATGCGCGACGCTCCCGCCGACCTGATCAGCCTCAAGATCGGCATCAACCTCGTCAACACCGATCTGATGCGCCTGCGCGCCTTCGGCCCGGCCGTCCACGGGTTCCTGGACACGATCCGCGAGGGTCATCCGCGCACGCCGCTCCTGGTCGTCTCCCCCGTCCTCTGCCCGGTCCAGGAGGACACCCCCGGCCCGCTCGCACCGGACTTCACGAGTGGCACGCTGAAGTTCCGGGCCACCGGCGACCCCGCCGAACGCGCGGCCGGGCGCCTGACGCTCGGTGTCATCCGCGACGAGCTCTCCCGCATCGTCGCCGGGCGCGCCACCGACGACCCGCACCTGCATCACCTTGACGGCCGCGCGCTCTACGGCCCGGCCGACTACGACGAGTTGCCGCTGCCCGACGAGATCCACCCCGACCCGGCAGGTCACCGCCGCATCGCCGAGAACTTCGGCCGCCTCGCCTTCGGCCCTGGCGGGCCCTTCGCGGGCGCGAACGCCTGACCGGACGCGGCGCGAGCGGCACCGTGGTGGCCATTCCCGACCCCGAGGCCTGATCGGCGCGTGAGGACCCGGCGGGCGCCGCCGGAGTGCTCCCGTACGCGGCTGCTGTGCTGCCCGTGGCGGCTGGTGTCATAGGTGCATCACCCTGGTCGACCGCGCACTCCTCGGCCGCCGGGCCGCCGACGGCCGCCCGCCGTGTGACCTCCTCCCCCGCCTCCCGGCACCGCGGACCGGCCACGGTCACTGACCGACACCCCCACCGGACCAGACGCCACGTCAGACAGCTCTCAGGAACGGGGACCTTCCCTTGACCGTCAGCGCCTCGGCGGCCTTCGCCATCATCATCCTCATCCGGCTGTCCCGCCGGACCGAGGCCCGCACCCGGGCCGACGAGAAGTTCACCGCACTCCTCTGCACCGTGTTCGGGGTCCTCATCGCCACCACACCGTGGGGCCAGGCCATCCTCCGCCTGGTCGGCGTGGTGACCCGGGCAACCCACTGAGGCCGGCCCGCCTCCCGTGGCGTGGTGACGGCGGCTCCCTCGGAAGCCTCCTGCCGACCGCCGGCTTCGTTCGGCGGCACAATCGATTCGAGCGTTAAGTGTTGCCTGGACGCGCGAATCGATCGTAGGGTCGAACGTGCCACCTCATCGCGGAGGATCATCCATGGGCCATCTGACCGCCGGACCGCCGGACCGTGACGACCTCGCCGTGCGGCGGTGAGCGGCATGGACGAGATCGACCGGGCGATTCTGCGCGAGCTCCAGGCCGACGGGCGGATCCCGTACGCGGACCTCGGGCCCAAGGTCGGGCTGTCGCCGTCGGCGGCACGGCAGCGGCTGCAGCGGCTGCTGGACGCCAAGGTGGTGCAGGTCGTCGGCGTCACCGACCCCATGGCGATGGGCGGGCAGGCGATGGCCCTGCTCGGGATCAAGGTGGACGGCGATCCGCGGGCGGTGGCCGACGCGCTCTCGCGGCACGAGGAGGTCGTCTACGCCGTCCTGACCTCAGGCTCCTTCGACCTGTTCACCGAGGTGGTCTGCCAGAGCCCGGCCGCGCTGCTGGCCTTCATCAACGACGTGGTGCGCCCGGTGGAGGGCGTGACCGTGGTCGACAACTTCCCCTACTTCGGGATCCACACCCACCGGTTCCTCTGGGACGTGGGCTGAGCCCGCCCACCGGCGCTCTTCTCGTTCCGCCCGCCCGAGCCCGCACCCCAGGACAAGGATCCCGCATGCCTCAGCACCAGCCCTCCGGCGTCGACTTCTTCGCCCGCAAGGCCCTGCCGGCCCCGCGGGTGTCCGGGGAGGAGGCACGGCGGATCGCCGCCGAGAGCTTCGGGCTCACCGTGCGGGCCGAGCCGCTCGGCAGCCAACAGGACACCAACTTCCTGCTGTACCAGGGTGACGACGCGCCGGCGGCCGTGCTCAAGATCGCCAATCCGGCGTTCGGCGCGGCCGAGATCGAGGCCCAGGACGCCGCCGCCGATCTGATCGCCGAGGCGCACCCCGGACTGCGGGTGGCGACCGTCCTGCGCGACCTCGCCGGTGCCCGGCGGGCGGCCACGGTCGGCACCGAGGACGGGCCGGTCACCGCGCGGCTGCTGCGCTACCTGCCGGGCGGTGCGCTCTCCGGCCCCCGCCACCTCTCCCCGCGGACGGTGGCGGCGATGGGCGCCATCGCCGGCCGGGTCGGCACGACCCTGCGCGACTTCCGCCACCCCGGGCTGGAGCGGGTGCTGCAGTGGGACCCTCAGCACGCCGACCGCGTCGTCGGCGGCCTGCTGCACCACGTGCCGGAGCCGGACCGCCGGGGCGCCGTCGAGGCCGCCGCGGCCGCGGCCTGGGCGGCGCTCGGCGAGTCGGCCGAGGCGCTGCCGCGGCAGGCGGTGCACCTGGACCTCACCGACGACAACCTGGTCCGCTCCCCGGGGGGCCGCTCCGGACTTCCCGACGGGATCATCGACTTCGGCGACCTGACCCACAGCTGGGCCGTCGGCGAGCTCGCCGTCTGCCTCTCCTCGGTGCTGCACCACGCCGGCGCGGAACCACACCATGTGCTGCCCGCCGTGCGTGCCTTCCACGGCGTGCGCCCGCTGTCCGCCGACGAGGTGGCCGCGCTGTGGCCGCTGGTCGTGCTGCGGGCCGCCACGCTCGTCGTCAGCGGCCGGCAGCAGGCCGCCGTCGACGGCGACAACGCCTACGTCACCGCCGCGCTCGACGCCGAGTGGCGGATCTTCGAGCAGGCCGTCTCGGTACCGTCCGCGGTGATGACGGGCCTGGTCGCCGACGCGCTGGGCCTGCCCCCGCGGCCGGCCCCCTCCCTGCCGGTCGGCCGGCCGCTGGTGCCGGGGCTCGCACCGGACGGGATCGCCGTGCTCGACCTGTCGACCGAGGCCGACGCGATGGACCACGGCGCCTGGCTGGAGGCGGGCGCCGAGGGCCGGCTGGCCTCGGACCTGCTGGCCCGGGGCAGCGCCGCGGTGGCCACCCGGTACGGCCGGCCGCGGCTGACCGCCGCCAGGACGCTGGCCGCCGACTCGCCCGCGACCGTCGCCACCGGGGTCGACCTCTGGCTCGGCGGGCCGGCCGGGCTGCAGGTGCCGCGCGACGGCGAGCTGCTCGCCGCCTCTCCCGGCCGGGCGACCCTCGGCTGCGGTCTCCACCTGCTCGACGTGGCGTGGAACGCCGACGTCGCCCCGAGGGCGCAGGCCGGCACGCCGCTGCGGGCCGGGGACCCACTGGCGGACCTGCCCGCCGGCACCCGTGTGCACCTCGCGCTGCGACGCCGGCAGAGCCCCGAGGTGCCGCCCCTGGTCCGCCCCGAGTACGCCGCCGGGTGGCTCGCGCTGACCGCCGACCCGGCAGCGCTGCTCGGCCTGCCCGCGGCCGCCCCCATCACGCCGCCCGCGGAGCTGCTCCACCGGCGCAGCGCCTCCTTCGCCACCGTGCAGGAGCACTACTACGACGCCCCGCCCCGGATCGAGCGCGGCTGGCGGCACCACCTGGTCTCCACGGACGGGCGGGTCTACCTCGACATCGTCAACAACGTCACGCCGCTCGGCCACGCGCACCCGCGCGTCGAGCAGGCGGTGGCCCGGCAGCTACGGCGGCTGAACACCAACTCCCGGTTCCACTACGCCGCGGTGGTGGAGTTCACCGAGCGGCTGGCCGCCCTCCTGCCGGACCCGCTCGACACCGTGTTCCTGGTCAACTCCGGCTCGGAGGCGGTCGACCTGGCCCTGCGGCTGGCCATCGGCGCCACCGGCCGGCACGACGTGGTCGCCCTGCGCGAGGCCTACCACGGCTGGACGTACGCGTCGGACGCCGTCTCCACCTCCGTCGCCGACAACCCCAACGCGCTCACCAGCCGCCCGGGCTGGGTGCACACCGTGGACTCGCCCAACCCGTACCGGGGGCGCCACCGCGGCGCCGACGCGGCGGCCTACGCCGAGGACGCCGTCCGCACCGTCGACGACCTCGCGGCGGCCGGCCGGGCACCGGGGGCCTTCGTCTCCGAGTCCTTCTACGGCAACGCCGGGGCCGTCGCCCTGCCCGACGGCTACCTCCGCCAGGTCTACGGCGCGGTGCGGCGCCACGGCGGGCTGGCGATCGCGGACGAGATCCAGGTCGGCTACGGCCGGCTCGGCAGCTGGTTCTGGGGCTTCGAGCAGCAGGGCGTGGTGCCGGACATCGTCACGGTGGCCAAGGCGATGGGCAACGGCCACCCGCTGGGCGCCGTCATCACCTCGCGGGCCGTCGCCGACGCCTACCGGGACCAGGGCTACTTCTTCTCCTCCACCGGCGGCAGCCCCGTCTCCAGCATCGCCGGCCTCACCGTCCTCGACACGCTGCGGGACGAGGACCTCCAGGGCAACGCCCTCCGGGTGGGCGGCCACCTGCGGGCCCGGCTCGAAGCGCTGACGGACCGCCACCCGGTGATCGGTGCCGTGCACGGCGCCGGCCTCTACCTGGGCGTCGAGCTGGTCCGCGACCGCGACACGCTCGAACCCGCGCCCGAGGAGACGGCCGAGCTCTGCGACCGGATGCTCGAACTCGGCGTGGTCGTCCAGCCCACCGGGGACCACCTCAACGTGCTCAAGATCAAGCCGCCGCTCTGCATCGACCGGGCCGCCGCCGACTTCTTCGCGGACATGCTCGACCGGGCGCTCACCGAGCTGACCCGCGGCCCGCGCGGGCACTGACCGGCCCCAGGGGCACTGACCGCCCTCGGGGCCGACCGCCACCTGCTGCCCGTCCGGGGCACGGCGGACGGCGTCTCCGGAGCGTGGCGGGCCCGGGCACCGGTGGTCAGGGGGCGTGGCTGAAGGAACGCCGGTAGGAGCGGGGCGGTACGCCGCGGCGACGCACGAACTGCTCGCGCAGGACGGCGGCGCTCGCGTAGCCGACCCGGCGGGCGATCTCCTCGACGGGCAGGGCGGTGGTCTCCAGGAGCTCCTCGGCGCGGGTGAGGCGGAGGTTGAGGAGCCACGCGTGCGGGGTGGTGCCGGTGGCGGCGGTGAAGCGGCGGGCGAACGAGCGTTTGCTCATCAGCGCGCGGCGGGCCAGCTCCGCGACCGGCAGGGGTTCGTGGAGGTGGTCGCGGGCCCACGCGAGGACGCCGGCCAGCCGATCGTCCTGGGCGTCCTCGGGTGCGGGAGTGGCGAGGTACTGGGCCTGGCCGCCGTCACGGTGCGAGGGCAGGACGAGGTCACGGGCGATCGCGTTGGCCGCGGCAGCGCCGTGCTCGCGCCGGATCAGGTGCAGACACAGGTCGAAGCCGGCGGCGGCGCCCGCCCCGGTCACGACCTGCCCCTCGTCGACGTACAGGGCCCCGGGGTCGACGGCGACCAGTGGATGGCGCTCGGCGAGCAGGCCGGCGAACCGCCAGTGGGTGGTGGCCCGGCGGCGGTCGAGGAACCCGGCGGCGGCGAGGGCGAAGGCGCCGACGCAGTGCGAGGCCACCAGGGCGCCGCGTTCGTGGGCCCGGGTCAGCCCGTCCAGCACGGCGGGGGCGGGCGGGGTCCGGAAGTCGGCCCCCGCCAGGGCGATGACCAGGTCGGCGGTGGCCAGGCGGTCCAGCCCGTGCTCGACGGCCAGCGGCGTCCCGACGTCGGTCGGCACGTTCCCCGGCCGGTCCGTGCAGAGCGCGAAGTCGAAGCGGGGCAGACCGCCGGACCGTTCGGCGAAGACCTCGGAGACGAGGGCGGCGCCGAGCAGGCCGACCCCGGCGGGGGCGTACGCGGCGATCCTGGTGAAGGGCGGCATCCCGGCAGTCTGCCACGCTTGGCACGATTCCCGCGATCACTGGCATCCGTGCCACTCGTGGTCGCGAGGACGACACGGAAGACTCCCTGTCATGACGAACACCGCAGCCGCGACACCCACCGCGCACCCCACCGACGCCCCGCCCGCCCGCACCGCCACGTACACCGTGCTGACCACCGGGTACACGCTCTCCACCGGCCCGGGCGTGGCCGCCACCGTCTCCTACGTCTCCGACGGCGACCTGCACGTGATCGTCGACCCCGGGATGGTGGCGAGCCGGGACCGCATCCTCGGGCCGCTCGCCGAACTCGGCCTGGGCGCCGACGACATCACCGACGTCGTACTCAGCCACCACCACCCCGACAACACCATGAACGTGGGCCTGTTCGGCAACGCGCGCGTGCACGATCACAAGGCGGTCTACCGGGCCGACCAGTGGACCACCCGTGACGCCGAGGGGTACGAACTCTCCCCCGCGCTGCGGCTGATCCGCACCCCCGGCCACAGCCCCGAGGACATCACCCTGCTCGCCGGCACCGCCGAGGGCGTCGTGGCCTTCGTCGGCGACCTGTGGTGGCGGCCCGACGGCCCGGCGGACGACCCGGTCGCCCCGGACCGCGACCAGCTGCGCACCTCGCGCCTGCGGGTGCTGGATTCCGCCGCTCTGATCGTGCCGGGCCACGGAGCGCCGTTCGCCGCCGACGAGAGTGCCGTGCTCTGAACGGGCGCCGACGGCAGACCGTCCGATTCCACCGGCCCGGGCGGCCCGCGCCCAGGTGCCGGACCACCACCGCCGGGGCAGGCCCTTCCGCACCCGGCGGGCGGGCCGGGCGGACCGGGCCGGGCGGCCGTCCGGGCAGGGCGCTCGGCCGCTGTCGCCCGGGTTCCGCCCCCCGTCAACCGGCCTCCCGTCAGCCGACGTTGCGGTAGGCGGCGGCCCAGCCGCCCGCGGTGTGGTCGCCGCGGGTGAAGACGGCGGCGCCGGTGCGACCGGCGGCCGGGTCCTCCGGAGCGGGAACGGGGTACGGGAGCTCGACGGGCGTGCCGGTGCCGGTGTGGCGGGCGGTCGCGGCGCCGCTCCAGGTGAGGACGGTCGCACCGCGCGGGGCGTGCACCTCCGCGTGGCCCGCGTGCAGGGTGATCGTGGTGCCGGTCGCACGGGCGGCCAGCAGACCCTGGTACTCCCCGGCGGACAGCCGGCAGCTGCCGGGCGGCGTGGTGCCGGACCAGTCCGGGGCGTCCAGGCCGCGGGCCCGGGCCGCCTTCCACATGGCCGGGACGAGGGCGGTGGTGTGGGCGGGGGTGGCCATCTGCTCGCACATCCAGAGCAGCCGGCCGGCGCCGCGGCGGGGCCCGAGGGTGCGCCAGCGGATGCGCTGGGCGAGGTCGGCGGCGACGGTGGCGATCCACGGGTGGACGGTGCCGAGATGGCCCTGGGCGCCGAGCCAGGCGAGGTAGCGCTGCGCCTCCTCCAGCACGGGGGTCATCGAGTCGGTGGGGATGCCCAGGACGTAGGCGCTGCGGCCGCGGAACGCCTGGGGGCTGTGGGCGACCAGCAGCAGGACGGCGCGGGCGAGGTCGCCGGCCACGGGCTTGGCGTCCTCCTCCGCCTCCTCGCCCGGCGCGTCGCCCGGCTGCTCGGGGGCGTCGGGGCGGCCCGCGGTGCGCAGCACGTGGAACAGCGCCTGCTTGGCCCGCTCGGTGAAGGGGGCCTGTTCGAGGGCGGGCAGACGGGTGGCCAGAACGGCGATGAGGGCGTCCTCGGCGGTGTCCGGGTCGTCGGGGACGGGCAGCGCGTGGGCGGCCTCGGCGAGGCCGGCGGCGAGTTCGGCCTCGACCATGAAACGGCTCGTGAGCTTGCCGAGTTCGGTGGCCGCCAGCCCGGCGTCGCCGTCGGCCGGCCCGGTGCGGCTGAGGTAGCCGGTGGCGGCGAGGAACTCGGTGGCGTCGTACAGCGGGTCGAAGGGGTGCTGGCCCTGGTGGAAGGCGAAGGTGCGGGTCCACCACTGTTCGGCCTGGGCGAGGGTGGCGATCCGGCCCTGCACGGCCTCGGCGAGCAGGTGGTCGGAGAGCCGGTCGCGGATGCGGGAGGTGACGGTGTACCC
This sequence comes from Kitasatospora sp. NPDC041988, assembly GCF_055588525.1. NCBI lineage: Bacteria > Bacillati > Actinomycetota > Actinomycetes > Kitasatosporales > Streptomycetaceae > Kitasatospora > Kitasatospora sp. NPDC041988. The sequence continues at coordinate 553,011 of NZ_JBVJCO010000001.1, read as the reverse complement.
GGCGGCCAGCCGGGCCTGCCAGTGGTGGCGCTCGCCGGGGGCGGTGAGCAGATGGGCGAAGCCCTCGCGTTCGCCGGCACCGATCCGGCCGGCCCGGCCGAACATCTGCTGGACCATGGACACCTCGATCCGGTCCAGGCCGATCTGGGTGTCCCGGACGATCACGGCCCGGGCGGGCAGGTTGACGCCCGCGGCGACGGTGGAGGTGGCCACCAGGACGTCGGCCCGGCGGGTCCGGAAGGCGTGTTCGGCCTCGCGCTTGAAAGGCCAGTCGCGGTAGTGCAGTTGCACTCCGGCCTTGCTGCACAGGCGCTCCACCAGGTCGACGTCGTCCGCGTCGGCACCTGCCGTGTCGACGCCGCGGTCGTGGGCCAGGGCGAGCGCGGTGGTGCGCACCGAGCGCTTGCTGCCGCAGAACACCAGCACGCTCCCGCCGTCGGCGCTGTGCCGGCGGGCCAGCCGGACGGCCTCCCGGGTACGGGTCCGGTTGCGGGTGGCCCAGTCGGGGGCGTCCGCGTCCGGGGGCAGCGCGGGGAGCTGCCAGGTCAGCCGGGTGGGCCGCCAGGGCGAACGGATCAGACGGGCGTTCAGCCAGGCGGCGGTCTCCTCGGCGTTGGCCACGGTGGCGGACAGGCCGACGATCCGCACCCGGGAGGCGTCCTCCCGCACCCGGGCGAGCAGAGCCTCCAGGACCGGGCCGCGGGTGGGGTCGCCGAGCAGGTGGATCTCGTCGACGACCAGGCAGCCGACCTCGGCGAGCGCGGCGCGCAGTGAGCTGGTGCGGCAGATCGCCTCGAACTTCTCGGTGGTGGCCACCCAGAGGTCGGCCTCGCGGATCAGATCGGTGTCCACGGCCGCCTCACCGGTCAGCCGGACGACGCGGCGGCCGGCCCGGCGCCAGGCGTCGAGATCGCGGTCGAGCTCGTCGGTCAGCGAGCGCTGCGGGACCAACCAGGCGGCCTTGCGGCCGCGTTCGCAGGCGGTGAGCGCGGCGACCACGCCGATCGCGGTCTTGCCGGCCCCGGTGGGGGCGACCACCATGACGTGCTCGTCGCCGTCCAGCAGGGCCGGGACGGCAGCGGCCTGGACCGGGTTGAAGGTGGGGTGCGGCAGCAGCCCGGCCCACGCCTCGGGCACCAGCGCGTGGACCGGGACGAACGCGTCCGCGTCGTCGGCGGGCAGGTCGTCCAGGGCGTCCCACTGGGCGGCGAAGGCGTCCCGGGCCGCGTGGGCGGCGGGGCCGGCGGCCGGGGTGACGCTGCCGGCCGGCCAGGCCACCAGGTCGGTGCGCCCGCCGAGGTCCGAGACGGTGGCCACGTGCTCGGCCTCGGCCCAGTGTTCGGCACGGCGCACCCGCACGCCGAGGGCGGTCAGCTCACGGCCCAGGGCGTCGAAGTCCTCGCCGGCCGGGAGGATGACCCGGGCGTCGTCGGCGGCACCCAGGGCGGCCACGGGCAGCGGCCGGGCGGGGTCGGTGACCTTGCCCCACCACAGCGCCCTGGTCTCCGGCCGGGTGGGCCGGGGCAGGTCCTCGGGCCAGTCGGGGGCGGCGGCCTTCGGCTGGGCCGGGGCGCCGGGCGGACGCCATTCCGTGATCGGCGTGACGGTCACGCCCGGTCCCGTCTCCTCCGGGAGGGCGCAGGGCTCCAGGCCCGCCATGATCCGGGCGGCGGTGCGCACGGTCACGGTCCGCTGGCCGGGCACCGGCGCGGACGCCGGGGCGGCCGGGCGCAGCAGCTTGTCGTAGGTCTTCACACCCAGCTCGGCGAGGGCGAAGGCGCGCGGGCAGGCCGGACAGACCACGGCCACGTACCGGTGCTGGCGCCCGCCCGCCTCGTACGGGCGGCGCAGCGAGTGCAACGGCTCGCCGCAGTCGGGGCACGGGCGGGGCACCTGCTCCTGGTAGCTCCAGCCAGGTTCCGTGAAGCGCAGCAGCAGGCCCTCGGCCGGGAGGGCGTTCCCCCAGCGCTGTTCGACCAGTTGAGGGACGGTCGGCTCGGTGGTTTCGGTGTCCGGTTCGTGCACGACGACCACTCTCGCAGCAGGCCGGCCCCCGGCGCAGGGATTCCGCGGGACCGGCCCGCACGCCCCGGGGCGGGGGCGGGGGCCGGTCGGGTCAGGTCCCGTCAGGTCGGCTCACGTCACGGCGGGGCCCTGGCGCCTGCTCCCGTCGGCGTCGGCGTCCTCGGCCCGGATGGGCCGCGGCCGGCGGCGGCCGGGCAGCGCCGGGCGCCCGCGGACTGCGACGGTGAGCCGGTCCCTTCCCAGCGCCTCGACACCGACCACGGCGACCGCACTCCACGAGGTCCGGCCCACCGGGGCGAGCACGTCCTCCGCCAACCGCCATCCCGGCGGGACCGCCGTCCCGGCCTCCAGCGCGGCGAGCAGCGGGCGGGCGCGGTCGGCCGGGCGCTGGTACTCCTCGTTCGCCTCCTGCGCCTCGTTCGCCTCGCGCTCCTGCCGCCTCCGGAGGCGGCGGGCCGGCGGCGCGGCCACCACCAGTGCGGCGATCCCGCCCAGTACCACCGCCGCGCCCTGGTCCACGCCGAGCACGACCACGGCCGCCCGGGCGGCGAGGGCCGCGACAGCAGTCAGGACGACGGCGACCAGGACGGGGACGACCCACCCGGCCGGCACCTGCCGCGGACGCCGGGCTTGCGACGAACGGAGACCGCCCACCAGCAGGCCCCGGCGCCGCAGCCCCGCCTCCAGCCCGTCGGCCGGTGCGCTGGAACCGAACGCGGCCCGTGGCGCGCCGATCCAGGAGGTACCGGACGGGCCGATCGCCGCCAGCAGAACGGCCTCCACCTCGTCCCTGGGCCGCGGCCGGATGACCCGCAGCATCCCGTTCCGGTCCATCTCCAGCCGGTTGGTGAGGATCATCCGCAGCAGCGCCGTCTCGGCGACCCGCCAGCCGCCGCCCGCCAGCCAGGCCAGCTCGTACAGCGACAACTCCTCGTCCGTCGAAGGCTGTTCGGACCGTCTCCCCGTCCGTCGTCCTCGCACGACCACCGCTCCCCCACACACCCGGCCACCGGGCCACCGGGCCACCCGGCCGCCCCGGTGCCCGCAAGACTACCGAGGCCCTGACCACGGCACTGCGCGCGGGCCGCCGTCACGGCCCGGGCCTCGCCGGGGCGGTCCCCGGGGCAGGACCGGGAGTTGGCGCAATGTCGTCAAGACGGTGCCCGGTGCATTGACCGAACCCGGCGCGGACGATTGGCTCGCCCTGAGCCGGCCGCCGGGGGCGGGCCGTGGCAACGCGGCAAGGGCGCGAGCAAGGGAGCCGACCACGATGAGCAGGACACCACGCACCACCGCCGGCCGACCGGCCACGAGGCGCCGTCCGGCGGCCGGCGCGGCAGCCGTGCTGATCGCCGCCGCGCTGGCGGGCACGGCCGCACCCGCACAGGCCGCGTCGCCGGGCACGGCCACCACCCGGGTCAGCTCCGGGCCGGCCGGGGACCAGCCGAACGCCTCCTCGTGGGCGAGCGGCGTGAGCGCCGAGGGCCGGTACGCCGTCTTCAGCTCGGCCGCCACCAACCTCGTCCCGGGTGACACCAACGGCGTGCTCGACGTCTTCACCCGAGACCTCTGGACCGGGCGGACCGAACGCATCAGCCTCACCGGAAGCGGCGCGCAGGCGGACGGGGGCTCGTACGACGGCGTGATCAGCGGCGACGGCCGATACGTCGTCTTCACCTCCACCGCCGCGCTCGTCCCCGGAGACACCAACGGCGCGGAGGACATCTACCTGCGCGACCGCTGGACCGGGCGCACCGAGCGGCTCACCGTCGGGGACCCGAAGCGCGAGCAGCCGGGCCGGGACTCCTACCTCCCCTCGGTGAGCCGGGACGGCCGGTACGTCGCCTTCGCGTCCAGCCGGACGGACCTCCTCCCCGCCGACAGCCCGGCGCTGGCCAACGTCTACGTCCTCGACCGGTGGACCGGCACCACCCGGCTGGCCACCGTCGGCCCGGACGGCTCGCCGGCCAACCGGCCGTCCGCCGACCCGGAGATCAGCGCCGACGGCAGCAGCGTCGGCTTCATCTCCAAGGCCACCAACCTGCTGCCGCCCGCCGCGGGCGCTACGGCCAAGGGGCCCGCAGCCGGCCCAGCCGCGGGCGCGCCGGCCACGGACGCCGCGGACGAGGGCCCGGAGCACCGCCCCGGGGTGCCGGCCCGGACGGGCAGCCGCTCGCGGGCGGGCGACGGCCGGCCCGCCGAGCTCCTCAAGCCGCGCCTCTACCCGTTCTACGTCCGCGACTTGGCGACCGGGCGGACAAGCGGCGCCAGTACCGACGAGAACGGCGAGCTGGTCGGCGTCGCCGACGGCTCGCTCGGCCCGGACGGCCACCACGTCGTCTACTCGCTACCGGTCGCCGACCAGGGCCCGGACGGCGGCGTCGGCGGCCGGCACTTCGAGCTCTTCGTCCGCGACCTGCGGCTCGGCAGCGTGCGACACGTGGCCGCAGGCCTGCCGGGCACCACGTCGGACGCCTCCTTCTACGACCCCCGCCTGGCCCTGGGCAACCGCTGGCTCTACTTCACCTCCAGCGCCGGGAACCTGGTGTCCGACGACACCAACCAGGCCGACGACGTGTTCCGCCACGACCTCTGGAGCGGCCGCACCGAGCGGATCAGCGTGGCGTCCGACGGCACCCAGAACACGGGCGCCTCAAGCGGGCCGGTGGTCGCCGCACTCGGCACCACGGTGCTGTTCGGCGCCGAGGACGGCACACTGGTGGAGGGGGACTCCAACCGAGCGGCCGACGTCTTCGCCCGACGGCTGCCGCTGTTCTGACCCTCCGCCCGGGCACCGGCAGGGGGCATCCCCGGCCGCCTGCCCGGACACGATGCGGTCCGGGCTACGATCGGTCGGATGCTCCCTGCCTCCGTTCACGACCGGTCCGAACTCGCCTCCCTGCTGCAACGGGATCCCGCGCTGCACGCCTACGAGTTGGGCGATCTCGACGACTTCTTCTGGCCCTGGACGGCGTGGTACCGCCACAACGACAGCCTCGCGCTGGTCTACCACGGCAACGGGCACCCCACCCTGCTCGCCTTCGAACGGCCCGAAGCCGTGGGCGAACTACGGGAGTTGCTCGACGGCCTGCGCACCCTGCTCCCCCGGCGCTTCCATGCGCTGGTCACCGAGGGCGCCGAGGACGTGCTCGGCGTCCGGCCTGACGTCGAGCCGCACGGACTGCACCTGAGAATGGCCCTGACCGACCGGGTCCGGGCATCCGGCCAGGACCCGCGGACCGAGCCACTCACCCGCGCCGACCTGCCCGACCTGACGGAGCTCTACGCCGTGGCCTACCCGGGCAACTGGTTCGACCCTCGCATGCTCGACACCGGCCAGTACGTCGGTGTCCGGGACAAGGGCGAACTCGTCGCGGCCGCCGGCGTTCACGTCTGGTCGCCCGCCTATCTGATTGCCGTCCTGGGCAATGTCACGACGCACCCGCGCGCCCGCGGCCGGGGCCTCGGCAAGGCCGTTGTCTCAACCCTGTGCGGCCGCCTCCTCGAGACGGTCGACCACCTCGCCCTGAACGTCAAAGCGAGCAACTCCGCAGCCGTCGCGCTGTACACCGCGCTCGGTTTCGAGACGATAGGGCGCTACCACGAGTTGTCTGTCGGCCAGGGGCACCTCTGACGGGTCGGGGACGGTCGGGGCAGGTGCTCCGGGCTCTGTATTCGGGTTGGGTCCGCAGGGCGTGGCCCGGTAGCGTGCGGGGACGATCTCGGGGGGCCGATGCGGCCGGTGGGACCGGGCCTGGGCGCGGGCCCACCACGACGGTCCGGCCCTGCTGCACCGGGTTGATCGTCGGACCGGGCTCACCGCCGACGACTTCGCCCTCCTCTCGGACTGGGCGGGCGAGTTGGGCTGACGCCGCCGGTCACAGGGCAGGGCACGGAACGGCTTCCGAAATCCCGTAGCCCGCCCCGCCGTCCCACGCCATCGGCCGTCCTCGCCGTGGTGCACGGCCTTCGACCCGTCCCGCACGGGAGACTGGTGCCGTGGACAGCACTCCTGGACCAGGTGATGGGCGTGGCCGGCCGCCACGCGCCGCTCGTGCCGGCGAGGGTAGCGCCGTCGTCGTCGGGGCCGGCCCGAACGGGCTGGCCGCCGCCGTCCGGCTCGCCCAGGCCGGTGTCCGCGTCACCGTCCTGGAGGCCGCCGACGAGATCGGCGGCGGTGCCCGAAGCGGTGAGGCGATCCTCCCGGGGCTCCTGCACGACCACTGCTCCGCCGTCCACCTGATCACCGTCGGCTCGGCCTTCCTGCGCGGCCTCGGCCTGCACCGCTACGGGCTCCGGTGGCGCCTCCCCGAGATCGACTGCGTCCACCCTCTCGACGACGGCACCGCCGGTGTCCTGCACCGCTCCGTCGGGGAGACCGCGGCAGGGCTCGGCACGGACGGTGCGCGCTGGCGCCGGCTGTTCGCGGCCCCCGCCGCGACGTACGACGAACTCGCCGAGGACATCATGCGCCCGCTGCTGCGCGTCCCCCGCCACCCGCTGCTGCTGGCCCGCTTCGGAGCCCCGGCCATGCTGCCGGCCACGGTCCTGGCGCGCGCGTTCACCGGAGACCAGGCACGGGCGCTGTTCGGCGGTGTGGCGGCCCACGCCTACCAGCCGTTGGACCGGCCGCTCAGTTCCAGCGTCGGTCTCGGCATCCTCACCGCCGGCCACCGGTACGGCTGGGCCGTGGCCGCCGGCGGGTCGCGCTCGATCAGCCGGGCGCTGGCCGAGCTACTCACCGACCTGGGCGGCACAATCGAGACGGGCCGGCGGATCCGCTCGGCCGCCGAGCTCCCGCCCGCGGACATCACGATGTTCGACCTCGTGCCCAGCGCCGTCGCCGAGATCCTCGGCGATCGGCTGCCGCCCCGGGTCGCCCGCGCCTACCGCCGGTTCCGGCACGGACCGGGCGCCTTCAAGGTCGACTTCGCCGTGGCCGGCGGCGTCCCGTGGACCGCCGAACCGGCGCGGCGGGCCGGCATGGTCCACCTCGGCGGCACCTTCGACGAGGTCGCCGCCACCGAACGGGAGATCGCTGCCGGGCGCATGCCGCAGCGACCGTTCGTCCTCGTCGGCCAGCAGTACCTGGCCGACCCGCAACGCTCCGTGGGCGACGTCCACCCCGTGTGGAGCTACGCGCACGTACCGCACGGCTACACCGGCGACGCCACCGAGGCCGTCACGGCCCAGATCGAGCGATTCGCCCCCGGGTTCCGGGACCGCATCATCGGCCGCTCCGTCCGCACCACCTCCGACTTCGCCGCCCAGAACCCGAACTACGTCGGCGGGGACATCATGACCGGGGCCAAGAACGTCCCCCAGCTGCTGTTCGGCCCCCGCATCACCCTCCGCCCCTACGACACCGGCGTCCCCGGCCACTACCTCTGCTCCGCCGCGACCCCGCCCGGCCCCGGGGTCCACGGCATGTGCGGCGCCAACGCCGCCGAGGCCGCCCTGCGCCGGTTCCGCCGGATCCGCGGCCCACGATGACGCCGTCGCGGACGTGAGCCGGCGGCCGGGGCCGGGGCGGGCCTCCGGTCATCCCGCCGTCGTCAGGGTCCGCCCCGGTACCGGCGGGATGCCGTCGAGGCCGGCCAGGGTCAGCAGGAGCTCCGGCAGGTCGGTGGCGGCGTAGCGCGGGCGCGGGGCGGCGAGCCGGGTGGTGTCGGAGCAGAGCAGGACGGGGGCGTCGTCCGGAGCCTCGCCGGGCAGCCGGCCGTGGCTGCCCCGGACCCAGCCGGCGTCCAGCGGGACGACGGAGAGGGTGGACCGCAGGCCGAGCCGGCGGCGGGCCAGGGCGGCGGCGGCGCGTAGCCGCACGGCCCGGTCGGCGGGGTCGAGGAAGAGCTCGGCCGGGTCGTAGCCGGGCTTGCGGTGGATGTCGACGCACCGGGCGAAGTCGGGGGCGTGGTCGTCGCGCAGCCAGTAGTAGTAGGTGAACCACGCGTCGGCGGCGGCGACGGCGATCAGCTCGCCGGCCCGCGGGTGGGCGATTCCGCGGGCCGCGTGGTCGGTGCCGGCCAGCACCTCGTCGATCCCCGGCACGCCGGTCAGCAGCTCCCGTACCCGGGGTTCGTCCGCCCGGTCGGCGAGGTAGACGTGCGCGACCTGGTGGTCGGCGACCGCGAAGGCGCCCGAGGTCCACGGGTCGAGGTACTCCATTCCGGCCTGGCGGTGGACGGCGAGCAGCCCGGCCTCGCGCAGCACCCGGTTGATGTGCACGGGCCGGTGGACCGGTGTGATGCCGTACTCGGAGAGTGCGACGAGGGTGGCTCCGGTCTCCCGGGCGAGGCGCAGGAGCGGTTCGAGGGCGGCGTCCAGCTCGGCCGCGGCGGCGGCGGCCTGTGGGGCGTCCGGTCCGAAGCGTTGCAGGTCGTAGTCGAGGTGCGGGACGTAGGCGAGGGTCAGGTCGGGCCGGCCGGTGCGGACGACGTGCTCGGTGGCGCGCACGATCCAGTGCGTGGAGGCGATCGAGGCGCGGGGGCCCCAGTAGTCGAAGAGCGGGAACGGGCCGAGGGCCGCGGTGAGGTCGTCCCGCAGGGCAGGCGGGGTGGTGTAGCAGTCGGGGGACTTGCGCCCGTCCGCGTGGTACACCGGGCGCGGGGTGACGGTGAGGTCGGTGCCGGCGCCCATCGCGTACCACCAGCAGATGTTGGCGACCCGGTAGCCGGGAAAGCGCCGGCGGGCGGTCTGCCAGACCTTCTCGCCGGCGACGAGCCGGTTGTGCTGACGCCACATCAGCACCTCGCCGAGCTCGCGGTCGTACCAGCCGTTGCCGACGATCCCGTGGCCGGCGGGCGGCAGGCCGGTCAGCAGGCTGGCCTGCACGCTGCAGGTGACGGCGGGGAAGACCGGATCCAGGCGGGCGCCATGGGCGGCGGAGGCCGCGAGACGCGGCATGTGGCGCAGCAGCCGGGGCGTGAGGGCGGCGACGTTGAGCACCAGGAGCGGGGTCGGGCGGGCGGTCATTCGGCGGCCCGCAGGCCGGCGGCCGCCAACTGCTCGCGAGCCCAGCCGAGTTCGGCCGCGATGCCGGCGGCGAGGGCGCGGCGGTCGGCGGGGCGGTCGGTCGCGGGGAGCACGGGCCAGGTGTACGTCTCGACCTCCAGGTGGTCGGTGGCCGGGCTCGCACCCGACAGCAGGGCGTGCAGGGCCTCCGTGAGGACGGGCCGGGTGGAGGTCAGCGGCGGCTGCGGATCGGCGTGCAGCGGGACGTGGAAGTGGACCCGCCAGGGGGCTGCGTCCTCGTGCGGGGGCGTGAGCAGGGCCTGGTCGAGGTCGTCCCAGCAGCGCGGGTGCGGCCGGGTGCCGGCGCGGGTCTGGTGCAGGAAGCGCGGCTCGGCGAAGGAGGCAAGCGCCTGCCGGACGGCCGGGTCGGAGGGGTCGTCGGCCTGAAGTGCGCAGGCGAGCTGGGCCTTGACGACGGGCAGGCCGGCCCGGGCCAGGGAGGACAGTGCCGCGGCGGGCTGTTCGAAGTCGACGGCGAGATGGCAGGTGTCCAGGCAGACGCCGAGGTGGTCGGTGTCGATTCCGTCCAGGCGGGCGCAGGCCTCCTCGACGGTGCCGATCGTGCAGCCGGGTTCCGGTTCCAGGCCGACCCGGACCTTCCGGCCGCTCTCCGCCTCGATCTTGGCCAGCCCTTCGGCGAGCAGGTCGAGTCCGCGCCGGGCGGCCGCTTCGTGGTCGGGCGTCCAGGTGGTACGCCACCCCAGCGGCAGGGTCGAGATGCTGCCGCGCACGGCGTCGTCGGGCAGGAGGGCGGCGAGCACCCTGGCGAGGGTGAGGGTGTGGTCGAGGCGCTCGGGGCGGGACCAGTCGGGCAGGTAGACGGCGCGTTTGACGACCGGCTCGTGGAAGCCGCGGTAGGGGAAGCCGTTGAGCGTGACGACCTCCAGCCCGCGGGTGGTCAGTTCGTGGCGCAGCCGGTCGAGGGCCGGCGGATCCTCGGCGAGTGCCCGGGCGGCGTCGTGGGCCAGCCAGAGCCCCAGCCCGAGCCGTGGTGCGTCGAGCAGTTCACGGACCGGTTCGGCGTAGGCGGCGAGCTGTCCGACGACTCCGGCGAGGTCCTCGGCGGGGTGGACGTTGGTGCAGTAGGCGAGGTGGACGGTGCTGCCGTCCGGGTGGCGCAGGCGCATGGTCTCCTCGTACGGACAGGGGCCTCGGTGGTACGCACAGGGGCCCTTGGTGCGGGGGCGTGCTGGCGGGTGCGACGGGCCCTCAGGCCCCGCGAACGACGGTGTTTCCCAGGTAGGACGCGGGCGGGGCGTCGGCCTGGCCCGGCAGCGGGGCGCCGGCCGGTGGCGTGCGGGTGTCCTCGGCCGGGTCGAGGCGCCCGCTCTGGCCGTAGAAGGCGAGCGGATTGCGCCAGCACACCTGGTCGACCTGGTCGGGGGAGAACCCGGCCGCCAGCATCGCCTCGGCGGTCCGCCGGGTGGCCAGCGGGTCGCTGCGGCCCCAGTCCGCGGCCGAGTTCACCAGCATCCGGTCGACGCCGTGGCGGGTGAGGACCTCGACCATGCGCCGGGGGTCCATCTTGGTGTGCGGGTAGATGGAGAAGCCCATCCAGTGCCCGGAGTCGACGACCTGGTCGACGGTCAGTTCGGTGAGATGGTCGATCAGCACGAGCTCCGGCGCGATCGTGCTCTCGCGCAGCAGGTCGAGGGTCCGGCGTGTGCCGGCGGCCTTGTCCCGGTGCGGGGTGTGGACCAGGACCGGAAGGCCGTGGCCGATCGCGAGTTCGACCTGCGCGGCGAACGCGTGGTCCTCCCGTGGCGTCATCGAGTCGTAGCCGATCTCGCCGACCGCCACCACCGCGTCCTTGTCCAGGTAGCGCGGCAGCAGGTCGAGCACGCCGGCGCAGCGTGGGTCGTTCGCCTCCTTCGGGTTGAGTGCCAGTGCGCAGTGGTGGCGGATGCCGAACTGGGCGGCGCGGAACGGCTCCCAGCCGATGAGGGAGTCGAAGTAGTCGGCGAAGCTGCTCACGGCGGTCCGCGGCTGGCCGATCCAGAACGCGGGCTCCACGGCCGCGCGGATGCCGGCGGCGTGCATGGCCTCGTAGTCGTCGGTGGTGCGGGACGACAGGTGGATGTGCGGGTCGAAGATGCGCATCAGATCCCGGAAAGGTGTGCGGAGGGGCGGGTGGGGGCGGTCGTGGGGGCGGCGGCGCCCGTGGGCGGCCGGGGCGGGTCTCCGCTGTCGGCCAGCAGCCACAGGTCGGGGGGAACGGGACGGCCGGCGCTCGCCAGCTCCTCGGCGTAGGTGAGCGCCATCCTGGCGAGCTCGCGGTCCGCCCGGTGGCGCAGCCCGGCGACCGCACGCAGCGGGATCGCGCAGTGCAGGCACTTGAGGACCGCCTGCCGGTAGGTGTGCTGGTCCAGGTACCGGGCGCCGTACGGGCCGAGGGCGGCGGCCACCAGTCTGGTGTCGTTGGTCCGCAGGGCGTCGTGCACGAGCCCGAGCAGGTCCCCGGGTTGCCCGCCGGGGCCGGTGCCCGCGCCGCCGGGCGCCTCGCCGTGGCCGGCGCCGACGGGGCCGTCGTCGTACATAGCCGGGCCGGGTGCCCCGGGGTTGAGCACGCCGAGCGCGCGAAGCACGCCGCGCCGTTCGGCGGCGTCCCCACCGTGGTAGAGGACGGTGAGCCGCTGCGGGTCGGGGCGCGGGCCGGCCGCGGCGGCCAGCAGGAGCGTGCGGACGGCGTCGTCGATAGTCCAGCCGAGTCCCTCGGGCGCCGGGCCGGCTGCGGCGGACGGCGGCCCGGTGGATGGCCGCGCGTCGGGCGGGGCGTCCAGCTGTGCCCGCCCGAACCGCCGGGCGGCCTGGGCCAGGTGCCGGGGCAGCGCGCCGGCCGGGTCGGCGGCAGCCTCTCCGAGCGCCTCGGTGAGGACTCGTGCACCGTCATGGGTGAGCCGCTCGTGCAGGGCTTCGCGGAGGGCGTCGAGCGTGACCGGAGCGGCGTTGCCGAACCGCGTCACGGGTTGCGTCACCGCGCCGCCTCGGCCGTCATGGTGTGGGCGGCGGCGGGGCGCGGCCCGGACGGGCGGCCCCCGGCCGGGACGTCCGCCGGGGCATCGGCCGGCCACGTGCCTGCCGCCCGTGCCTCGGCCGCTTGCAGGAAGGCCAGGGAGCGCTGCGCGATCTCCGGGGCGGCGTGGCTGTGCCGGGGCAGCTCCACCCCGACCAGCCCCTGGTAGCCGGTCACGGCCAGCGCTGCCAGCACGGGCGGGAAGTCGATCTCGCCCGCTCCGAATTCGAGGTGCTCGTGCACCCCGCGGCACATGTCCTCGATCTGGACGTTGACCAGCCACGGCCCGGCCCGGCGTACACAGTCCGGCACCGGCTGCGGTTCCACCGCCCGGCAGTGGCCGATGTCCAGGGTCAGTCCCAGCCGTGGCGGCTCCCCGAGGTCGCGCCGGAGCAGGTCGTAGGCGTCCAGGGTGTCGACCAGCATTCCGGGTTCCGGCTCGAAGCCGAGGACCACGCCCTGCCGTTCGGCCTCCTCGACCGCCCAGGAGCACCCGCTCAGCAGACGGTCCCAGCCGGCGGCGGCCGGCAGCCCGGCCGGCAGGACGCCGCTCCAGAGCGAGACGGCCTGCGCGCCGAGCTCGGCGGCGATCCGCATGGCGCGCGCCAGGTGGTCGAGCCGCGGGCCGCGGTCCTCGTCCAGCAGGGTCGGGGCGTGCTTGCGCCGCGGATCGAGCAGGTAACGGGCGCCGGTCTCGATCACGACGCTCAGGCCGAGCGCGTCGAGCCGCCGCGCGACCTCGGCGGTGCGGCGCGCAAGATCCGGCGCGAACGGGTCGAGGTGGCAGTGGTCCAGGGTCAGGGCGACGCCCTGGTAACCGAGGTCCGCGAGCAGCTCCAGGGCGTCGGTGAGCCGGTGCCCGGCGAAGCCGTTGGTGCCGTACCCGAACTGCAGGCCCGGTCCCGGCCGGGCCACTGTCCGCTCCGGGGGATTGGACTGATCGACCGTCACGTGGGTGAGACCTTCCGGAACAGTCGCCGCGCCACCGGCGCGACGGCCAGCAGCGACACGGCGAGCGGGAGTGCGCCGGCCCGTGCGGCGCAGGCGGCCTGGAGCGGCAGCAGGCTTGCGATGCCCGCTGCGACGGCGCCTTGCAGGCGTCCGGGATCCCCGTGCCGGGCCTCGGCCTGCGCGCCGCCGAAGCCGACGGCGTAGACGGTGAGTGCGGCCGCCGTCGCGGCTGCGGACGACCGCCCGGGCGCCGCCGGACCGCCGGTCGCGCGACCCCCGGCCGCCAGGGCGGTCACCCCCGCGGTGGCGGTGAGGCTGAGTGCGAGCAGCCCGGGGCCGGCGCCCTCGGTCTCCCGGCGTCCCAGTGCGCTGACGACCAGCACGTGTGCGCCGACGACGGCGGCCGGCAGCACCGCCGGTCGCCGTGCTCCGGGCCCGGTGCCCATCAGGACGTCCAGTCCACGGGCCAGCGCCATGGCCGCCGGCCCCGCCACCGGGTGGTGCTTGAGCCCCAGGTCGTAGGCCCAGATGGTGGCGGCGAGCGGAACGGCGACGGCGAGTGTCCGCCGTCCGCCGGCCGCGCCGGCCAGGGCCAGTCCGGCCGCGCTCAGGCCGCCGGCCAGGGCGAGGGCGAAGCCCGGCGTCACGCGGCCGGAGGGGATCGGCCGCGCCGGGCGCTCCCGTGCGTCGATCTCGCGGTCCATGCAGTCGTTGAGGGCGATGCCCGCCCAGTAGAGGCAGACCGAGGACGCCGCCAGCAGCGGTGTGGCGGTGCTGAACGGCGCTCGGCCGGCCGCGGCACCCACCAGTGTGTCCCCGGGCACGGAGAGAGCGGCCGGCGCCCGGACGAGTTCGGCGACGGTCCGCCGGTCCGGCCGGCGGCCACGGCCCACCGCGCCGTGCCCGGCCACCGCACCCGGGACCGTATCCGGGACCGCGCCGGGGGCCGACGCTCCCCCGGGCGCCGCGTCCGCCACCCGGACGTCCTCCGCAGGAACCCTCTCCACCCGTGCGTCGACCGCCGGTGCTTCGGCGGGCGTCCGTCCGCTCGTTCCCGTCACCGGACCGGCCTCCGCCCCAGTCCTGCGGCGAACGTCCTCAGCCGCTGGTACTGCGACTCCAGCCCGTACTCGACCGGAGGCCCCGAGGCGTCGCCCACCGGGTCCTTGAAGAAGAAGCCGAGCTCCGCGAGCGGCCCGCTCACGCCCGCCGCGTGGGCGGCGGCCGTGAGCCTGGCGAGGTCCAGGACGAGCGGTGCCGCCAGCGCGGAATCGCAGCCGTGCCAGGTGAACTGGAGGTTCATCGGCACGCCCAGAAAGCCCTCGAACGCGATGTGGTCCCAGGCCGTTTTCCACTCGCCGAGCGTCGGCACGCAGTCGATGTGGACCGCTCCCTCCACCTGCGGCCCCAGCATCCGGTGCAGCCCGGTGCGCTTGGACGCGGTCTTGCTCTCGGCCGTCCGCGGATCCGCCAGGGTGGCGCCGTCTCCGCCGCCCAGCAGGTTGGTACCGGACCAGGAGCGCACGCGCAGGGCCCGGGCGGCGAACATCGGTGCCAGGGCCGACTGCAGGAGGGTCTCCCCCGTCTTCCCGTCGCTGCCGGCGTACGGCAGTCCGCGGTCGCGGGCCAGTTGGTCGAGTGCGGGCAGCCGCGCGCCGGCCGAGGGTGTGAAGTCGACGTACGGACAGCCGGCGGTGAGCGCGGCGTAGGCGTAGAGCGAGCTCGGCGGCAGCACGTCGGCGCCTGCGCGCAGGGCGCGCTCCAGGTCTTCGAGCCGCCGGTACTCGGGGCGCGGGGCGGGGCGGGGCTCGGTGGAGGCGACGTTCACCACCACGACGCGGGTGAGGCGCAGCCGCTCCCGGAAGTCCGCGATGTCCCCGGCGAGCCGGCGCGCGGCCTCGGCCTGGACGACTCCGTCCGCACCGCCGTCCCCGTCGCCGTCGCCGCCTCCGCCGGTGTATCCGGAGCGGATCTCCCGCTCCGCCGCGGCGAGTTCGCCGGCCACCGCGCCGGTCAGCCGCTCCGGGAACACCCCGGCGGCGGCCAGCTCCGCGGCCCGCTTCTCCAGCGCCGTGGTGTGGACGTCATGGCCGCCGAACACCAGGTCCGCCACCGGCGGGAGCCGCCCGTCCGGGAAGCCCTCCTGTTCGGTGACGCAGCCCACCGGCTCCGCCAGCCCGGCCCGCAGGGCGGCCGCGCCGACCACCGTGGTGGTCGCCACCGATCCGCGCGCGCCGACCAGCCAGACGCCGGTCCGCTCCTGCCGTCCTGCCGTACGCGGTGATCGAGCCATGGTTGTCTCCCTTCGGTCCCACTCGCGGTTCCACTCGATGCACCACCGGCCGGGCGTGCCCGGGGCACGGCACGCCCGGCCCCGGGCGACGTCAGAAGCTCTCCGGCACGTTCACGGCCTCCTTCCGGTAGGGCGGGATCTCGAAGGTGGGCGCGGCGTGGAAGGCGATGCCGCGCTCCCGGTAGAGCTCGCAGGCGAGCACCCGGTCGGCGAGCGCCTCCAGCTGGTGCATCTGCCCGATCGCGGTGTCGACCTGCTGCGGGTGGCCGTTGAACCCGATCTGGAGGTTGTCGACGATCCTCGTGTACAGCCGGTTGAACTCGTCCGCGTGCTTCCTCGCCTCGGGGAAGTCCTTGTAGCTCGCCATCATGGGATCCCAGATGGTGTTCACGATGTCGTCGCCCTCCGGGACGGCGAGCTCCCCGGTCGGGCGGCACCGCACGTCGCCCGGCCGGTACGCCTTCTTCCTCCGCAGCTGGTCGAAGCAGTAGTAGTGGGAGAGCTGGCCGTTCTCGTCCCGCATCTGGTCGCCGCCGCCCTCCCCCTCGTCGATGATGTCGCGCAGCAGGGTGACGGCGTCTCCGCTGCCGGCCACGGTGATGTTGTCCTGGCCGCCGAAGTGGGTGTACTGGCGGCGGACGCGGCCGCCGTCGGGGAAGACGTAGGCCTCGCCCTCCCGCCTGACGAGCAGCTGGATGCCGTCGATGACCGCCTTGTAGAAGGCGCCGATGGTGCGGTACCCGAGCTCGATCGGGAGGATGTGCTCGGTGAGAAGGGTGTGCAGCTCGCTGCCCGGGGTGAGGGTGGTGAGCAGCGACAGGTCGATCTCGCCGTTGACCGTTCCCTCCTGGCACTGTTTGTCCAGCTCGTCCGGCTGCTCGACGAAGAGGCCCAGCTCCCAGTACGCCCGGCCGAACGGCACCAGCCTGACCAGCTTGTCCCGGTCCTGGTCCGGCAGCCTGCCGGGGTACTGGGGCACGGCCGTGCGGATGTCGGGGCTGCCGCCCACGGCGATCAGGGTGTTGCAGGCGATCGACAGGTGGCGCATCTCCGCGATGGCGATGCCCAGCAGGGTGTCGGCGACCACGTGGTACCGGCGGCGGTCCTTGATGGTCAGCCAGCCGGAGAGGTAGGCGGGGATGGTGCAGAACTCTAGCTCGATGGCCTTCTGCAGCTTCTGCCTCAGGACTTCGATGCTCTCGATCCTGGGCTCGGTGGTCGGCACGGTCATCCCGAGTTCCCGCCCTTCTTCAGCAGCTTGTCGATGTCGGTGAGCTGGGTGCCGGTGGGCAGCAGCGCGGTGAGGACGAAGTCCTGCGCGACGATCTCGTCCGGGTGGAAGAGCTCGTCGGTGAGGTTCAGGCCGATCTTGCCCAGGTACTGCGGCCAGAGCGGGCTGTCCTTGCCCATCCGGTACGTCAGCGGCCGGCCCGAGGAGTCCAGCACCGCCGCCCATGTCCCGGCCTTCTCCTCGACCGCCATGAAGTACCAGCCCAGGTACTCGAAGAAGCTCCCGCCCTGGTAGGGCCGGTCGGCCAGCAGCACCGGCAGCAGGGAGCGCGACCGGGTGCCGCCGCCCGGCTCCGGTGCGTCCAGCGTGATGGCGACGTCGAGTTCGGGCGTGTCCGGATTGGTGATCTTCAGGTCCGGCAGGTCCGCGGGCGAGCCGGCGGTGGGCCACTTGACCTTCGGCAGTGGTACCGCGTTGGGGAGCTGGACGTAGCCGACCAGCTGGTAGAGCTGCTTGCGCAGTACCGGGTTGTTCTTGCTCACCAGGTGGAAGAGCTCGTGCAGCAGCAGGGCCCGCAGGGGGTCGGTGCTCCGCCGGGGGTAGAGCGGGTCGCTGTCCGGCGAGGGCATCTGCAGGCTCTCCAGTTTGCCCGCCGGCAGCACGATGGTGTCCTGGCGCCTGGTGTAGGCCGCCCGCCCCTCCTCCTGGCCGGTGGTCTTCACCAGGTGGACGGTCGAGGGCAGCCTGACCGGCCAGCCGGCGAACCGTCCGGCGACCCAGGCGATGATCTGCTTGAGCGCCGCGATCTCGTCGGCCTCCCAGGCCGTCACCTGGGAGGCGCAGTAGTCCCGGTAGACGCGCTCGTCGACCTTGAGCACCGTCTCCTGGAGGCAGACCCGGGCCTGCCGGTCGAACCGGCTCTGGTTGCGGACGAAGGCGTCCTGCTCACCGATGATGGTCCGCCCGGTGGGAACGGAGGCGGCCACCACCGCCGTCTGGGCGATCTTGCCCACGTCGGTGTCCTGCCGGCCGGCGTTGCGCAGGTCCGCGTCGGTCATACCGGCTTCTCCAGCTTCTTCAGGTCGTCACCGTTGTTCACGGCGTGCACGATCGCCTGATAGATCCTCAGCACGTCCCGCTTGCCCGCCGAGAGCTCGCGCGAGACGGGCATGTAGACCGTCGTGTCGCGCAGCGACGGGTCCGAGAGGTCGACGATCTGGTCGATGTTCTTGTCCACCGAGGCCTTGTCGCCCAGGTCCAGGCCGCCCATGTAGCGCATCACCGGGTAGAGCACGTCGTGCAGGTAGAGCACCTTCTTGTAGACGTACTTCCAGGCGAACTCGGGGTCGCACCCGGAGGCCTTCCACGCGTCCCAGAACTTCTGCGGCAGCTCGTTGTCGAACGGCAGGACCCGGACGCAGGTGTAGAACGTCCACGGGGTCGACTCGTAGCTCGGCCCCCAGGCCTTCCCCTCCGGCATCGGGCACAGCCCGATCCGCGGCGGGATCGTGTCGGGCTGTTCCTTCGGAAAGAGGTCCTTGGGGAAGAAGGCGATGACCGCGCACCCCGGGTTGACCGTGCCGATCTCGAGTACGGCCTGGCCCGTGCCCTTGGGCACCAGGATGGTCTCGGACTTGAGCTCGACGTACCTCTTCTTCGTCTTGGTGGCCTCCGGCTCCTGCCAGTACGTACCGTCGGCGAGTGGCTGCTCGGGGGCCGGGACGTACTGATGGGCCCGGATCTCGACGTCCCGCTGCGGGATCGCGCCGCGTTCCCTGACGTGCACCGCGATCTGCGCGGTGCCGTCCTGCTCCACGAAGACGCTGCGCTGCTCGGTCTCGACGGTGATCGTCCGCTCCCGGAGCAGCACCATGCGGGCCGCGTTCGGCGGCCGGCAGGCCAGCTCCAGGGTGCCCTCGGCCAGCATCCGGTCGGTGACCGATGCCGGCACTTCGAGGTCGACGATGCCGGCCCGCGCCTCGAACGCCGCACGGTCGTACCGGTCGAGGGGGATCTTCGCGAGGGGCTGGGAGCCGGTGCCGGTGACGAGGTCGAGCTCCAGGGTGCCCAGGTCCTTCTTGCGGCCCGTGGAGTCCAGCCCCGGCACGGTGGTCGCCAGGTCGAGGATGATGCGGCACTTCTTCCCGCTGGTCCCGCCGTCCGGGTGCGTCTCCAGGACCGCCGGCCCCGGCCAGAGCCCGGTCGGCTTGCCCTGCCCGTCCGGCACGCTGGCCACGGGCACGAGAAAACGGCCCCCGGGGTTGTTGGTCACCGGGTCGGTGTCGTGCCAGAGACCGATCGTGCCGACCACGGAGGAGACCGCCGGGTTGGCCACCGGGGTCCGGCCCTTCGCCAGCTGCTCCTGCCACAGCTCGGCCAGCAGCCGGTACTGCGCGGAGGAACGCTGGTACTTGTCGCTGATCCCGCTGACGCAGTCGAAGGCGTCGAGCGTGAAGTAGCGCGTCAGGTAGGCCGTGCAGCGGACCATCAGGCCCAGCACGCCCTTCTCGTCGAGCCTGCTCTTCAGCTCGCTCAGGAGGGGGGAGTCACGCGGATCGAACTGGAGGGAGCCGGTCGGCATGCAGCCCTGGAGCACGGTCCCGCCGACCCCGGCGATCTGCAGCTTGCCGTCCGCGTTCATGTTGTACTGCAGGTTGAACAGCCGTGAGGCCAGGTAGGTGTCCGGCTGGATCGGGCCGGACAGGTAGTACTCCGGGGCCGGACGCGTACCGAGCTGGAAGCGCTTGAGGTAGAAGGCGCTGGACCAGAAGGAGTCCGGGTTGTTGTCGACGAAGCGGGCGGGGGTGTTGAACGTACCGCCGGGGAAGGTGTCCCCGACCACGTCGAAGGCCGCGCCGACCACGGGGTCGTCGGTGATGAGGTGGCCGCCGTGCCGCAGCTGCCCGCCGGTGACGGCGGTGTGCTCGGTGTCGCTGTGCAGGAACCACTCCATACCGCCGAAGTAGTTCCACTCCGCCGGCGGCTGCCACCACCCCTTCGTCGGGTCCTTCTCGTTGGGGTCGGGGTACCATTTCGGCTCCAGCGCCCATTTCGGGAACTCCTGGCGCACGTTGTCCTCGGTGATCCCGACCGTATTGAGGTATTTCCAATAGAGCTCGGCGTCCGGGAAGTTGTAGATCGACCACTGGTCGTTGTTGTTCGCGGTGGCCGGGTTCCAGGAGACCTTGCCCCGGAAATGGACGCGGGGGACGGAAAGCACGCTCACGGGTTCCTCCAGGTGGCGCGGCGGTTTTCGGCGCGGGCCTCGGCGGGGGTCAGGGGTTGGGCCCGGTCCTGTCGAGCCAGCCGCACGCCACGCGCAGCGCTCCGACCCTGCGGCCCTCGCTGATCAGGACCAGCTCGACCCTCGTCGGGTCGCCCTCCATCGACGCGTAGAGGTTCTCCCACTCGCCGCGGGTGAGCTGGAGTTGGCGCATGGTCCACTCCTCCGCCGCCGGCGCGGGCGGCGCCGCGACGGCGCCACCGGCATCGGCCCCGGCCTCGTCGAGTTCGGCCTCGGACAGCTCCACGGCGAGCTGGGAACGGACGATGGATTCCAGGTCTCCGACCACTGACTTCCCTGACTCTCATGCCACCGTGGGACGGGTGGCGGCCTCGCCTTGCAGGAGAGGTATATCAGCGATCCTCATCCGAACAATGCGGACGGAGATTCGTGTTCAAACTCCCCATCCCAGTGGGCTATCCGGGCTATTTCCATACGAATATGCCCCGGCCCGCCGCCGTTCCCTCCTCGGCCGTACGGCCCGGCGAGCTGCGGGGTTCGCGTGGCGGGGCGGGTCAGCGGTCGGACGGCGCCCTCCCGCGCCGTACGGCTCCGGGGGCACGCCGTCAGGGGCAGCCGGGGCGGTAGGGGGCGCCGGGGGCCAGGCGGAGCCAGTCGTGCCTGGGGACGGGTGGGCGCAGGACCACGCAGACCTCGCGGGCGACCGTGGCCGGGTCGAGGCTCCAGAGCGGCGCCGAGCCGTTCTCTCCCGCGGCCAGGACGCGGCCGTCGGGTAGGAACGCGAGCCCGTTGAGCGGTTGCCCCGGCCCGGTGAGGGTGGCGGTCGGAGCCGCGGCGGTGAGCCCCCACCGGCGCAGCACGCCCTGACGGCCGACGTCCGCGACGGTACCGCCGTCCGGCGCGAACGCGAGGGCCCGGACGGTATCGGAGCCCACGGTGCGGGCGTCGCCGTCGGGATCGGCGGCCGCGCGGGCGCCGCCGTCCGGTTGCCTGCCGGTGCGGGCGTCCCAGACCAGGACGACGCGGTCGTTCCCGGCCGTGGCCAGGCGTCGGCCGTCCGGGCTTACGGCCAGGTGGCGGATGTGGTCCTGGTGTTTCATGGTGCTCGCCCGGGCGTCCGCGGACGGGTCGGCGACCGTGAGCAGCCAGACCGCCTGCGACTCGCACACGAAGGCCAGTTCGGCGCCGTCGCCGAGGAACGCCAGCGCGTGCACCGGGCCGCCGGCGGCGTGCGGGCGGGCCCGTAGCGGTGAGCCGTCCGGGGCGCCGGTGAGCAGCCGCCCGTTCTCCGTCCCCACCGCCAGCACCGTGCCGTCGGGGCTGAGCGCCACCGCCGTCGGCTCCGCGCCCACATCGGTGACGGCCGACTGCGCGCCGTCCCGGGCGCGGACCACCCGGACGGCGCCACCCGCGAACGCCGCTGCCAGCGTGCGGCCGCCCCGGTCGAAGGCCAGCCCGGTGACGGCCCGTCCGTTGGCCGCGGAGACCGCCACCGCGCGCGGCGCGGCGCCTCCGACGTCCCAGAGCGCGATCCGGCCGTCGGCCGTGCCCACCGCCGCCCGGTCGCCGGCCGCCGCGACCGCCGTCACCCGGGGGCGGTCCGGGCCGGGGGCGAGGTCGGTGCCACGGCGCAGGTCCCAGATCAGGATGCTGCCGGGCGGGGAGCTGATGCCGGCCGAGGAGACGACCGTCCGGTTGTCCCCGCCGACCGCGACGCCGAGGACGAAGGTCGGATGGCCGCGCAGCTCCGCCGTGACCCGGCCGGTGGGGAGGTCCCAGACCCGGGTGCACTGGTCGGCGCCCGCCGAGAGCAGGGTGGACCCGTCCGGGGTGAGGGCCAGGGCGTTGACCGAGCCGAGGTGGGCGGGCGTCAGGTCGGTGACGGACCAGTCGGGGCCGGCGGACGGGGTTGCGGAGGAGTCGGTGGAGGGGTTCGCAGGCAGGTGGTCGCCCGGCCCGGACACCTGGGAGGTGGACGCGGTGACGGGCGGGTCGGTGGCGGGCGACGCGGGACCGGCGGAGAGCGCGGGACCGGCGGACGGCGGGCTCCAGAGCCGGATGCCGCCGTACTCGCTGCCGACCGCCAGCAGCCGGCCATCCGCCGCGAAGGCCAACGACCGCGGTTCGGTGGCCCGCCCGGTGAACACCGCCGGTGCCTCCTGGCCCTCCCCGACCGGTGGCGCGTCGAGGTCCCGTACCAGGACCGCGCCCTCCGTCGACGCCGAGGCCAGCAGGTGGCCTGGGCCGAAGCCCAGCCCCTGGACGACTCCCGTGTGGCCGGTCAGCGTCCGCACCGGAGGAGCCGCGCCGGCGTCCGTGCGCCAGACCCAGACCCGGCCCGGCAGGTCGCCGTCGCTGCTGCCCGCGGCCAGCAGCGCGCCGTCCCGGCTGAACGCGAGCCGCTTGGCCACCGAGGACCTCCCGGTGGTGCTCGGCGGCATCACCGGCGACGGCAGCTCCTGCCGGTCGGCGACCCGCCAGAGCACGATGCGCCTGCTCGGCTCCCGGGTGATCGCGGCGGCGAGCAGCGAGCCGTCGGGGCTGAACTCCACGTCCTGCACCGGCTTGCCCAGGGTGTGGTCCTGCAGCTCGGCCACCAGGGCCGTGGTGCGCGTGTCCCAGAGCGCCACCTGCCCCTGGGAGTCGCCGGTGGCCACCAACCGTCCGTCAGGGCTGAGGGCGAGCGCGTTGACGCCCCAGGCGAAACCCGGGATCCGCCCCGTCAGGTACTGCGACTGGGTGCTCAGCACCGCGTCGTCGGCCGGCTGCTTCAGGCCCGTCGCACCGGACTGCGCGGCCCGGCGGGCCTCGACCGACGCCAGCATCGCCGCGTACGGGTCCTGGGCCGCGGTGCGCTGCGCCTCGGAGAGCAGTGCACGGGCGAGGTTGGTCCGGTTGGCCGTGGTCGCGCGGTCCCGCTGCTGCCAGGCGGACCCGGCCGCCAGGAGTGCCGACACCAGCAGCAGGGCCAGCCCTGTCACCAACTGGCGCAGCGTCCGCACCCGGCGCCGCTCGGCCGCCCGCTCGTGCTCCGCCCGGGCCGTCGCGGCCGCCAGGAACTCCCGTTCCACGCGGGTGAGCAGCTCCTCGCCGGCGGGCTCCGCCGCCCACTCCCGGGCCAGCTCCAGCCGGCTCCCCCGGTAGAGCAGCGCCGCCTCGCGGCCCGCCGCGGCCCAGTGCTCCGCGTCCTGGGTGAGCTGCTGGTGCAGGCGCAGGCCGGCCCGGCCCTCCTCCACCCAGCCGCGCAGGCGCGGCCAGGCGCGCAGCAGCGCCTCGTGGGAGAGCGTCACGCCGCTCGCGTCGACGGTGAGCAGCCGGTCGGCCGCGAAGGAGGCCAGCACGTGGCTCAGCACGCGATCGTCCGGTGAGTGCGTGGCCGGTGGCTGGTGGGCCAGTGGGTGCGTGGCCGGTGACTGGTGCGCCGGAGGGTGCTGGGCCGGAGGGTGCTGGGCCGGCACGCAGGCGTCGGACATGGCGCCGGCCAGGGCCGCGCGCTCCACCCGGCGGCGCGAGGTCCGGCCGTCCGGCCCGAGGTGGACCAGGCGGAGCAGCACCCGGCGGGCGGTGGCCCGTGCCTCGTCGTCGTCCAGCCGTGCCCAGGCGCGCTCGGCCGTCGCGGCGACCGACCCGTGCAGCCCGCCGATGGCGCGGTAGCCGGCCAGTGTCAGCGAGCGGCCGGAGCGCTGCTGCCAGACCGCGCGCAGGGTGTGGGCGAGCAGCGGCAGCGCGCCCGGGTCGTAGGCGCCGGAGGTGCCGGCCCCCTCCAGCCCGAGGTCGGTCGACATCAGCTCCAGCAGACCGGGTTCGAGCTCCAGTCGGGCGGTGCGGGCCGGGCCGGTGATCGCCTCGGCCACCTCGGCGGCGCTCATCGGACCGAGCGCCAACTGGCCGCGCCGGACGGCCTGCAGCAGGCCGTCGTGCGCCAGGCAGTGCCCGTAGAGGTCCGCCCGGACACCCAGGACCACCAGCCGGCCGCCCCCGGGGCCGGCCTCCCGGCAGAGCGCGTCCAGGAACGCCCGCCGCTCCTCGGGGTCGGCGCAGAGGGTGAACAGCTCCTCGGCCTGGTCGACGATCCACACCGCGTCCGGGCCGTCGGCCAGGCTCGCGAGGCGGTCGAGCGGGCGGCCGGTCGGGGTGACGACGGCCGCCGAGGCGGGGCCGAGGCCGGCCAGGCCGCCGCGCCGCAGGGCCGGCACCAGGCCGGCCCGCAACAGTGAGGACTTGCCGGCGCCGGACGGTCCGACGACCAGCGCGGGCCCGCCGCGGTCCGCCATCCGCTCGGCGAGCAGACCGAGCAGGGCGGCGCGGGCCCGGTCGCGGCCGTGGAACCAGCGTTCGTCCTCCGCTCTGAAGGAGGCGAGCCCCGGGTACGGGCACTGGCCGCGCGTCGCCAGCTCGACCAGCGAGCCGCCGGCCCGCAGGGCGCGGTCGCAGGCACGGGCGAAATCGGCGGTCGCCGGCTTGTCGCCGTTCTCCACCTTGCTGATGTGGCTCTTGTCGTAGTGCACACGGCCGGCGAGCTCCGCCTGCGAGAGGCCCGCCTCGCGGCGCAGCGCGCGCAGTACCGCCCCGAATCCCGCCCCGTCCGGCTCCGGCGTCCGCTCCGGCGTCGGGTCCGGGCCGGTCACGTCGCTCTCCGTGCTCACCGTCAGCCCCCGCTCCGTTCGGTCCCGATCGGTCAACGAGCCGGTGCGGGCCTGGTCACGCGGTGTCGGGCAATCCCCTCGGAGGAGTGATTCCGGCAGGTCAGAGGGGTTGTCGAGATGTCCTGCCCGGCCGACAACAGGCAACAGGTGCGAGCATCGCCGTTTCCGGGCCAAGCTCTCAACGGGCAGCGGACCACCGGCCGACAGACCGTCGGCTCCGGACGATCCGTCACCACCCGTGAACCGCAGCAGAGGAGAACCCGACGTGAAGCTCCGATCCCGCCCGACCTCCCGCGCCGCACTCCGCCCGACGTCGGCGGCTCGTACGGCGACCGGCAAGGCGTCCGGCACCGCGTCCGCCGGCACGGCGTCTGCCGGCGCGTCCGGCGGCACGTTCCGGCACGCGATCGGGGTGACCGCCGTCGCCGCCGCCGTGGTGGCCGCCGTGGGCACGGCGGCCCTGGTGCCGGCACCGCCCGCCGGGGCCGCCGGCACCGGCCCGGACGCCTACGCCGTGCGCGGCATCGACAGCTACCACGGCGACCACGGACCGAAGGAGGACCAGGCCTTCGACTGGCCGGCCATCGCCCGCGGCGGCCAGTCCTTCGTGATGCTCAAGGCCACCCAGGGCACCGGCTTCACCGACGGCTGGTTCGCCCGGGACCTCGCCGGCGCGCGTTCGGTGGACCTCATCCGCACCGGCTACCACTACTTCACGGCCGACCAGGACGGCTCCGCCCAGGCCGACCACTTCCTCGACGTGCTGCACCACGAGGGGTTCACCGGCACCAAGCCGGGCGAGCTCCCGCCGGTCCTGGACCTCGAACAGTGCGAGAAGGCGGGGCACCGGCTCCAGCTCGGCCAGGTGAAGGCCTTCCTCCAGCAGGTCCGGAAGGTCACCGGCGCCACCCCGATCGTCTACACCCGCAAGGGCTTCGTGGACGACTGCCTCGGCGGGACGAAGGAGCTGGGCGGCTACCCGGTCTGGCTCGCCCGCTACGGCGACACCCCGCCCCAGCCCCTGCCCGGCGCCACCGGCTGGGACTTCTGGCAGTACACCGACCACGCGTCGGTGCCCGGCACCCCCGCCAAGGTCGACGCCAGCGTCTTCCACGCCGACCGGGCCGCCCTGCGCCGCCTCGCCCACCTGGGCTGAGACGGCCCACGACTCCCCTCTCCCCCTTTTCCCTCACCACCTGCCACAGGAGGCACCACCCCATGAAGAGCATCCGCCGCTCGACCGTCACCGCCCTCGCCACCGCCGTCCTCGGCTCGCTCGTCCTCACCGGGCCCGCCGCCGCGCTGCCGACCGGCTCCGCGGCGGCCGCCGTGGTCACCGACACGGCCGACGACGCGGCCGCCGTGGCCGATGCCGAGGCGGTCGGCGGCGAGGCCACCGACGCCGGGTCGGACGCCGACCTGCGGGCCTCGGCGCCGAAGATCACCCGCGCCGAGGAGATCCGGCGGGCCAAGATCTGGCTCACCGACAACGCGGGCAAGCCCGTGCCCTACAGCCAGAAGAAGAGCTGGAAGGACGGCTACCGCCAGGACTGCTCCGGCTACGCCTCGATGGCCCTCAGGCTCCCCAAGTCGGGCCCGAACACGGTGTCCTTGAAGAACGACGGCTGGACCAAGGCCATCGCGATGTCCGAGCTCCGCCAGGGCGACCTCGTCATCAAGGCCAACAGCAACGACCCCAACCACCGGCACGTCGTCATCTTCGACGGCTGGGTGGACGGCAAGCACAACTCCTACCGCTCCTACGAGCAGGCCGGCAAGGTGGGCACCCGCCACACCACGCACAGCTACGGCCTGAAGTCCGGCGACGGCTACCACGCCTACCGCCCGGTCAACCTGGCCGACTGACGCCCCTTCGCCTCGCACCCCCGCGGTCGCCGGTTCCCCGGCCCCGCGGGGGTGCGGGCGTGGTGGGCGGCTTCGCCCGCTCCGGCCGGCCAACCCGCCCCGGCGCCGGTCGCGCTGAGCTCGGCCGCACTGGTCCAGGGGCCGCGGTCAGAACGGCCCATGCGCCCGCTGCGGTCGTTTCCCGCCGAAGCGGCCGACCCCGCCGGACTGCCGATGGGGTGGTACAGGGGCCCCGTCCGCCCCGCCGAGCGGTTCGGCGGCAACCGTCGGCACCGGCGGCCGGGTCGGCAACGGTGTCGGGGACCGCCGTGGCCCCGCCTTCTCGGGGCCCGGCCTGGGTCGACCATCCCGGGCCGGGCCGGCGTTGGTCCGCTGCTCAGTCGAGCGCGGCGAACATGCCGGGCTCGTAGGAGCCGCCCTGGTTGTGCAGGATCACGCTCATCCGGTTGGCCGCGTTGATCATGGCGACTAGGCAGACCAGCGCACCGACCTGGTCGTCGTCGAAGTGCTTGCGCACCTCGGCCCAGGTCACGTCGGACACGCCCCTGCCGGTGTCCGCGAGCCGGGTGCCCTCCTCCGTGAGCGCCAGCGCGGCGCGCTCGGCATCGCTGAACACGGTGGTGTGGCGCCATGCGGCAACCAGGTTGAGCCGGAGCGGCGTCTCCCCGGCGGCCCCGGCCTCCTTGGTGTGGATGTCGACGCAGAAACCGCAGCCGTTGATCTGGCTGGCGCGCAGCTCGACCAGTTCCTGCATGCTCTTCGGCAGTGTCGACTCCCGGAGGGCCGACGAGGTGGCGTAGAACCGCTTGGCGACCTTCGCGGCGGTCGGGCTGTCGAACAGGTTGAATCGGGATTCCATCGATCCGTCCTCACGTATGGCCTTGTGTGCAACTGCACCGGACGGACACAAGATGCCGACGGGCCGGTCCGCGTGACGGCATGCCGATGTGACGTGCGCCACCGCTCTCGGTTGTCACAGGACGGTGGGGACCGGCGTCTCGTGGGTGACACATACGGGAGCCGACGGGCAGGAGCCGGCGATGAGCGAGCGAACCACCGACACGATCGAGCCGGCCCCTCCGGGCCCGCACGCGGACTCCGCCACCGAGGCGTTCATCGCCCACCGCAACCTGCTGTTCACCGTCGCCTACGAGCTGCTGGGCTCGGCCGCCGACGCGGAGGACGTCCTGCAGGAGACCTGGTTGCGGTGGGTGGGCGTCGACCTCGACACCGTGCGGGACCAGCGCGCCTACCTGGTCCGGATCAGCACCCGCCAGGCGCTGGGCCGCCTGCGGACGCACGCGCGCCGCAGGGAGTCCTACGTCGGCCCCTGGCTGCCCGAACCCCTGTTGACCGTGCCCGACGTGGCCGAGGACGTCGAACTCGCCGACAGCGTCTCGATGGCGATGCTGCTGGTGCTGGAGACGCTCACCCCGACCGAGCGGGCGGTGTTCGTGCTCCGCGAGGTGTTCGGTCTGGAGTACGTCGAGATCGCCGAGGCCGTGGACAAGGGCCCGGCGGCGGTCCGTCAGATCGCCCACCGGGCCCGCACGCACGTCGCTGCGCGCCGGCCACGCGGGACCGCGTCCGCAACCGAGGTCCGCCGCGCCCTCGACGCGTTCCGGCACGCGGTCGAAACGGGCGATCTGCAAGGCCTGTTCGACCTGCTCGCGCCGGGCGTCGTCCTTCTGACCGACGGCGGCGGCGTCGTGCAGGCCGCGCTGACGCCGGTCGTCGGGGTCGAGCAGGTGGCCCACGTGGTGGGCCGGATCGCCGCCGCGGCGTCGCTGCGGCCCGCCCAGGTCAACGGCCACCCGGGGCTGGTCCTGCACCTCGACGGCCGGATCGACACCGTCATCGCGCTGCGCATCGACGAGGGTCGCATCACCGGGCTCTACGCCGTGCGCAACCCCGAGAAGCTGTCGCGCATGGACCGGGACACCGCCCTGCACCGCTGAGCCGTACCGAACCGACACGGCCTCCCGACCGACTTCCGTCGGGCACTGCCGCAGCGCCGGACCGTCTCGACGAGCGGCCCGCCCAGCACGGCGGGCCACTGCTTCGCCAGGGCCTACGCCTCCTCGACCTCCAGGCCGTAGGCGACGACGGCCTGGCGCAGTCCGCCCGGGTACCCGGCGAGGGCAGGGGTGAAGTCCCAGTTCCCGGCGGTGTCGCGATCGAACCGGCCCAGACGCATCGCGGTGTTGGCCCCCGCGCCGTCGGCCAGGTGCACCACGGCCGGGTCCTGGCCCGCGCCGGCTTCGAGGATCAGCGCCGGATCGGCGAACCCGGCCATCGTCGCCGCGGGGTGGTTCTCGGTGTCGGCCGCGGCGACGATCACGAGCCGGTCGGCGTCGGCGGGCAGGGCGTCGAAGTCGACCATGAGGCAGGCGTTGGCATCGCCGTAGCCGGTGACCACTCGCACCGAACCATCGGGCGTGGAAGCGTTGTTGTAGAACACCAGGTGCTCATCCGACAACGCGCGGTTCCCCTGGCACACCAGCGCGGCGATGTCGTACTCCTCCTCACCGGTCCAGTGGAGGAGAAGCCGGGCGGGCTCGGCCGCGACATCGATCCCGGGCAGGTCGCCCCCGGCGTCGACACCGCCGGCGGCACCGTGCTGGGCGGCCGCGAACACCTCGTGAAATCCGTGGTGCTTGAGCAGGCCGACCAGCTCGGCGCCGTTGATCAGGGTGATCGGCTTGCCCGCGACGAACTGGTGCGAACTCGGACCGAACCTGCTGGTCGTGACGAGCACGGCCTTCGTCGCCGCCTGATCGTGCTGCAGCGTGCCGTACAAGTCCCGTACGGCCGAGGGCGTCACCGTGTCCCGGTACCGCTTCACCTGCACGATCACGTTTCCGCCGCGGAAGGGGTCGGTGTCGATCCCGCGCACGTCCACCCCGCCGTCCCGCGACCGGGCCGTCAGCTCGACCTTCATGCCCATCGCCTCCATCAACCGGGCGATGAGCTGCTCGAACTCCACCGGGTCCATCGCCAGCAGGAGCTGGAGCTCACGGACCCGCTTCGCCATCCGGCCGCGATTCGCCGTGGTGTCATCGCGGAGGTGGCGGAACAGCAAGCGCTGCGCGCGACGCTCGTCGGTGTCAGGGCTGCTGAGACGGTGAAGCTTGCGGCTCCGGGACATAGGGTGCTCCCTTGGACGTGACTGGTCGACGGCAGGCGTCACGGTAGGGGACATGCCGACGCCGCGTCAGCCGCGTGTCACAAATGAGACTTTCGGGAGGGATCGCATGCCGAGGAACCTCCGGGCCCGGCGCCCGGCGGTTGCACCGGAGCAGGGGTGCTGTCGGCGGATCACCCGCGCGGTCGGCCCGGCACCGGGCAGACTGATCACATGACCTCGTCCTCGCCGGGCATCACCCCGGACACCCCCCGTTGCCCGGAGCGCGCCGCCGCCGAAAGCCTCACGGCCTTCCTCTGCCGCACGGCCGGGGAACTCGGGATCAGCCTGCCCGTGCCGCAGAGGGAGAGGTACGACTTCACCGCCGAGTTCGACAGCGCCGACGACCGCCGGACCATCGTCAGTTCCTACGACGACATACCCGGCTACCTGGTGCGCTGCCGGGGCCTCGGAGCCTGGCTTGCCGCCGGACGGACCGCCGACCCGGCCACCGCCGTCCGGGCCGCGGCCGCGTGGACGAGCGGCGCAGGCCTCCAGGAGACCAGGCGAGCGGCCCCGTTCATCGAGTTCAGAGACTGGGCCCTCGCCCACGAACGCGAACCGCTCGACCCCGTCGAGCTGGCCTGGCGGCACCAGATCGATCGCCACTTCCTTCCCCCCTGGGACCGCTTCCCCCGCAGTCTCGCGCTCACGGAGGCGGCCCACGCCCAGCCGGCGCTGCGCCGGCTGACCCCGGTCACCAGCCACTTCATGCTCTGGTTCGCGACCACCGTCGAGCACCCCTACGAGCGGGTCGGGTACTCGGTCGACCCCCACCACGACGGCCAGTACGCCGTCCACGACCGGGGCGATGTCGTCGCGCTCACCGACACCCCCGAGGAGGCCGTCGCCATCGTCGTCGCCCACCTCCCCCGGCACCTCGGCCCCGACGACTGAACGGCGGAACACCGGGCACGGCAGCTCCCCCGGGAGGACGGCCCACCCCGGCGGCCCGCGCCGGCACGGCCTCTCCCCCGGGCCACTGCCGCCCGGCGATTTCCCGGGCGGTGGCCGTTCAGCCCTTGAGGCCCGCGGCATGCAGGCGGCTGCGGACGGCGTCCCAGGCCGGGTCCGCGGGGGCCGGAGGGTTGAGGCCGACGCCGCGGTCCTTGAAGCCGCTGGAGGTGGCGACGCAGACCACCGGGCCGTCGATCGGCTCGTCCAGAGCCCGCAGGCCCGCCAGCCCGGCCGCGGCCGACAGCTCCACCCACAGGCCCTGGGCGGCGAGTTCGGCCTGGGCGGCACGCAGCCGGCGGTCGTCGGCCAGCAGCGGCCGGCCGCCGCTGCCGCGCAGGGCCAGGACACCGCGGTAGCCGTTGACCGGGCAGTCGATGCCGTACGCATCGGTTGCCCCGACCTCCACCCGGGCGACGGGCAGCCGCTCGCGGACGGCGGCGGCGAGCGGCCCGCCGGTGGCCGGCTCGCAGCTGAACAGCCGCGGGACGCCGCCGGTGAGGCCGAGACGGTGCAGTTCGGCGAAGCCCTTGCCGATCCCGAAGAGCAGTTCGCCGTAGCCGGTCGGGACGAACACCGCGGCGGGCACGCCGAGGTCGGCGGCGATCTCGTACGCGACGGTCTTGTAGCCCTCCGGGCCGAAGGAGCTGCCGGTGTGGAAGGGGGTGAGGTTGCTGACCGGGAAGAGCCCGAACTCCGCCGCGATGCGCTCGGTCAGCGGCCACCGCGCCTCGGCGGGAACGGGCAGGACCACGGCACCGTAGGCGTCCAGGAAGGAGGCGGCGGCGGGCGGCGCGCCGGGGGAGGTGAGCACGACGCAGCGCAGGCCGGCGCGGGCCGCATAGGCTGCGGCGGAGGCGCCGTGGTTGCCGGAGGAGGCCACCACCACGCCGGGGGCGCCGGCGGCGAGCGCGGCGCTGACGGTGCAGCGGTTGAGCCGGTCCTTGTGGCTCCAGGTGGGGTTGCGCGACTCGTCCTTGACGTACACGCCGCCGCCGAGGCCGACCAGCGGCGTGCCGCCCTCGCCTAGCCCGGGCGCGGCCAGCGGCGGCAGCAGCGCCGCCCAGCGGTCGAGCCCTGGGCCGGTGGGCCGCGCGGTGAGGAAGTCGGCCGGCACGCGCGCGTAGTCGTAGTCCACCTCGACCGGGTAGGAGACGGTCTCGGTGCTGGTGCGCGGACAGCCGTGGGTCAGCGGGGGGAACAGCGGATAGCGGATCTGCGGGTCGCCGAGGGAGCGTTGGCCCGAGGCCAGGGACGGTGCCGTCGTCATGCCCGGAATCCTACGAGGCGGCCCGGGACCGCGAGGTGGGTCGTCGTGGGGGGGGGGGGGGGGGGGGGGGGGGGGAGAGAGCGGGCAAGAAATGGGCATGGGAGGCGAGGTGACGAGCAGCATG
>NZ_JBVJCO010000001.1:482649-521189 GCF_055588525.1 Kitasatospora sp. NPDC041988 | reverse complement strand
TGGGGGCGGGGGGGGTTTTCGTGTGTTAGTCAGGGTTCCAGGGGGGGGGTGGGGGGTGGGGGGGGGTTGTGGTGGTGTTTGCCCCGGCGCGGCCCCCCCCCCCCCCCCCCGCGACGACAGGCCACCGGCAGCCCCTCGCCGGGCTGCCGGTGGCCTACGGGGTGGTGCTCAGCACTGGGGGCGACGGCCGTGGTTCGCCCCGCGCTTCGCCCGTGCCTTCTTCTTGCGGCGGCGCTTCGATGACATGGCCACTCCTCTCGCGATGGGAACGCTACTCCCGGTTCCACCGTCGCACACCGGGCCCCGGCAGGCCTGCGGAGCATGGTCTGCCTCTCCGGCTCCCGGCCGGGGAGCCGCCCGGTCGCGCGGGCGCGGCCGGGTGGGCGCCCCGGATCGGGGCACGATCAGGGGCAGTGCTTCCAGGCGAGGTGGTAGATGGTGTTGATGCTGCCGTCGGTGGAGTCCATGGTCATGAAGCTGGTGGTCCTGTTCGGGTCCGACGTGCCGGCGCCGACCCGGAGCTCGGTGTTGATGTTGAAGTTGCGCAGCTCCCCGCAGGGCGCCCAGACCAGGGCCGCGACGTCGACCGTGTCGGTCGCCTGCCAGCTGTTGTCGAGCGCTCCCGCGAACTGGTGGCTGCGCGAGGTCGTGTGGGGCGAGCCCTGAAAGTAGTAGCTGGCCTTCTGGGTCCCGGTCGCCCCCTTCTCCAGGTGGGCGAAGCCGCGGTAGTCGGCGGAGGCGATCGCGTAGGTGAAGCCCTGCGGGACGTGGACGTTGAGGTTGAGCTGACAGTTCTTGCGGAAGTCGGTGGGCTTGGACCCGACGCCCACCTGCGCGATGTAGTCGCTGTACGTGACCGTGAAGGCGGTGTTGTCCGGGGAGACGGCGATGGCCGCCGTGCCGGCCGGGCAGCCGGATCCGTTGACGGTGGCCACGTCGATGACGATCTTGTCCGGCGGGGGCGTCGTCCAGCCCGTGCCGGCGGCGACGCCGCTGAGCGGGATGACGAGCAGGGCCGCGGCTGCGCCGCCGGCGGCCATGATGCGTACGGTCACGGGTGTTCCTTCCACTTGCCCGCCGATTGCGGTCTCGCACCCCCACGTGCGGACCTCAGCGGGTTGTCGCGTCCATGTCAGCACCTGGGGCCCGTCACGTACAGGGGGTGCGGGAGGGCGCATCGCAACCCGCCGGGGCGGGCGCACTCGCGACGGCCGGCGCCGGTTGTGCGCGGGCGCAGGCCGTCCGGCAGGCCGCGGTGAAGCGGACCGCGGCAGGCCTGACCCGAATCCGTGCCGGCCGACCGCCCGCCTCCGGCCGGCAGCCCCGGGCTCCCGCGGCAGGCCGGATCGGGCGGTGGCGGCGATGATCGGAGGACGGCGGCCGACGCTCCCCCGGCAGGCCTACGCCCCCGACGAGTGGGGCGGGCGGGAGCACGGCCCGGTCGGACGGGAGGACCGGATGGACCACGACCAGGCGCCCCCGGCGCGGCGCGCCACCCCCGAGGAGCGGGCGGCGGGCGGCCGTGCGGCGCGCCGCACGACGCCGCGTTCCGCCCACGCCGAGTACCGGCCGGGCCCGGACCGGCCCGATCCGCTGGCGATCCTGCAAGCCCAGTCGGCGCTGCGCGTGCCGGAGCTGGTCCCGATCCGCTACGGGCGGATGAGCGAGTCACCGTTCCGCTTCTACCGGGGTGCGGCCGCGCTCATGGCGTCCGATCTCGCGGGCACCCCCGACTCGGGCGTCCGCGTCCAGCTGTGCGGTGACGCCCACATGCTGAACTTCCGGCTGCTCGCGTCACCGGAGCGGCGGCTCGTCTTCGACATCAACGACTTCGACGAGACGCTGCCCGGCCCCTGGGAGTGGGACGTGAAGCGGCTGTCGTCGAGCCTGGTGATCGCGGGCAGGGCGAACGGGTTCGACGACGCGCAGCGCGCGGACATCGTCGCCACGACGGTCCGCTCGTACCGGGAGACGATGCGGCGGTTCGCGGGGATGCGGAACCTGGACGTCTGGTACGCGCAGCTGGACTCGCAGCGCCTGCGGGAGCTGGCGGTGGGCCGGGTGTCCAAACGGGCGCGCCAGGGTCTCGACGAGGCGATGTCGAAGGCGCGCACCCGCGACAGCCTGCAGGCCTTCGGCAAGCTCACCGAGACGGTGGACGGCCGGGTGCGGATCGCCACCGATCCGCCGCTGCTCGTCCCGATCGCCGACCTCCTGCCGGACGTGGAGCGGACGGCCCTGATGACGCTGTTCCACGGGCTGGTCCAGCGGTACGCGCGCACCCTGCTCTCCGACCGGCGGGCCCTGCTCAGCGGCTTCCGGCTGGTGGACGCGGCCCGCAAGGTCGTCGGTGTCGGCAGCGTCGGCACCCGCTGCTGGATCTTCCTCCTGCTCGGCCGGGACGGTGACGACCCGTTGTTCCTCCAGGCCAAGGAGGCCGGCCTCTCGGTGCTGGCCCCGTACGTCGGCGCCAGCCTCTACCCCAATCAGGGCGAGCGGGTGGTCTCCGGCCAGCGGCTGATGCAGACCACCAGCGACATCTTCCTCGGCTGGGAGCGGGTCGAGGGAATCGACGGCCGGAACCGGGACTTCTACATCCGCCAGCTCCGCGACTGGAAGGGCATCGTGGTGGCCGAGAAGATGGTGCCGCGCGGCATGCGGGCCTTCGGCGAGCTGTGCGGCGCCACGCTGGCCCGGGCGCACGCACGGTCCGGGGATCGCATCGCCATCGCCGCCTACCTCGGGAACGGGGACGTGTTCGACCGGGCGTTGGTGGAGTTCGCGGAGGCGTACGCCGACCAGAACGACCGGGACCACCGGGCCCTGGTCGAGGCGGTCCGCGCCGGCCGGCTCCCGGCCGAGGCCGGCTGAGCCGGCGACCGCACCCGCGGCAACCCGCCGGCCTTGATCGAGCTGTCGGCGGCGCTCACCCCGGCCCAGCGCGCCGGGAGGACAGGAAGAGCGGGGCCGCGCCCTGGCCGGTGAAGCCCTGGAGTGCACGCGGCCGCGCGGGGTGGGCCACGATACCGACGGTAGGCCGCCCGCCCCCTGACCGGCATCGGTCATCCCGACGTCATGCGACCGGTCATCGGTGTGCCGGGCATGGGTCGGCATGACGGACGAACGGCGCGGCGGGCGGCGACGGCGGCCCGGAGGCCACCGGGAGGCTGGCGGATCGCCCCTCCCAACTCGTCCGCCTCCTGGGCGAGTCGGTCGCCGGGCGGCCGTGCGGGGGCGCGGTAGCCTCGGACTCCGGCCGGTGCGGCCCGCCCGCGCCGGCGCACCGAACGCCGGAGGTCTCCCCGTGTCCCTGGTCCGCGTCCACAACTTCTCGGTCTCGCTCGACGGTTACGGGACGGGCGAGGGGCAGAGCCTGGAGGCCCCGTTCGGCCACGCCGGTGACCGCCTCCACCGCTGGTTCTTCCACACCAGGACGTTCCGGCGGATGCAGGGCAAGGAGGGCGGCGACACCGGTGTGGACGATGCGATGGCCCGGGCCTGGGGCGACGGCATCGGTGCGGAGATCATGGGGCGGAACAAGTTCGGCCCCCAGCGAGGCCCCTGGGAGAATCACGACTGGACCGGCTGGTGGGGGCCGGACCCGGTGTTCCACACCCCGGTCTTCGTGCTGACCCACCATCCACGGCCCACGGTGGAGATGGAGGGCGGCACCACCTTCCACTTCGTCGACGCCACCCCGGAAGAGGCGCTCCGCCAGGCCCGGGCGGCCGCCGGCGGCCTGGACGTCCGGATCGGTGGCGGGCCCGCCACCGTCCGCGCCTTTCTGGCCGCCGACCTGGTCGACCACCTGCACGTCGTCGTGGTGCCGATCGTCCTCGGCCGCGGCGAGCGCCTGTGGGAGGGGCTCGAAGGGCTGGAGGAGCGCTTCCGCACCGAGTCGGTGACCAGCCCGAGCGGAGTGACGCACGTGACCTTCACCCGCGTCTGACCGCTCGGTGGCCGCCCCGGCCGGCGAGCGGCTCGTGGCTCTGCCGCGGCTCGGCCGGCCGGGGACTGCTCCGCGGCGGTGACACGGTGGCACGCCCACTGGCGGGTGCCGGTGCCGCCCGCCCAGACTGGGAGGCATGGAAACCACGGTGCCGGTCAGCAGCGGTGAACTCTGGGCCGAGGATTCGGGAGGCGACGGCCTGCCGTTGGTCCTCCTTCACCCGGGTGTCGGCGACTCGACCATCTGGGACCCGGTGCTCGCCGAGCTCGCCGAGCGGCGCCGGGTCATCCGCTACGACGCCCGCGGCTACGGGCGTTCGCCCGCGCCCACCGCCGCGTACTCCCCCGCCGAGGACCTCGCCGCGGTGCTCGACCACTTCGGACTGGCGCGTGCGGTGCTGGCGGCGTCCAGCATGGGTGGGGCCACCTCGATCAACCTGGCGCTGGACGCCCCGGAGCGGGTGGCGGGCCTCGCGCTGTTCGTCCCCGGGGTCACCGGGTACGACGGGCTCGACGACAGCGAGCTGTATCAGGACGTGCAGAGGCTGGCCACGGCCGGCGACATGGAGGGCATCGTCCGGCTCGGACTGGGCCTCTGGGGGCTGGGCGGCGGTGGCACCCCGGAAGCCGATCCCGTCGCGGCCGCGCAGCTCCGGGCCGTGCTGCCCGCCTGGTTCGGCAACATCGGCTACCAGCAGACCGACGCCCCCACCTTCGACCGGCTCGGGGAGGTCTCCGCGCCCACCCTGCTCGCGCTCGGGGAGCTGGACCGGCCGGCGGTCGTGCGCTGCAACGAGGAGATGGCGGACCGGATCCCCGGGTGCCGCCTGGTGCGGCTGGCGGCCTCCGACCACTACCCGACCCTACGCGAGCCGGCGGCCGTCGCCCGGCTGATCGAGGAGCTGTACGCCGACGCGCGCTGAGCCCGCGGCCCCACCCTCAGACCCCGGACTCCCGTACGCCAGAACCGAACAGACGGCCCCCTCGGTAGACCAGCACGGTGCGGCCACAAGATGTCAACCGCGGCTGCCGGACGCCTTGGAGCAGCTGCCCACCGGCCGGATCGTCCACCTGGACCTGACCGGACTGCGCCACCTCGACCATGCCTGCCGGACGGCGCTGGGGCCTGGGAGGAACGCCACAACCGGGTCGGCGAAGCCGCGGGTGGCCGGCAGGCGTGGGCCGCCGACCGACACAGGCACCGGCACCGGCGGGCTGGCGCTGCCCGCCGACGCCGCCTCGTGCTGATTCGCTCCGGGGAGCCGTCAGGCGCCCCATGACGCTGCCACCAGGGGCCCGGGAAGTGCGACCGCTGCTGGCCGATTGGAGTGAGCCGGACCGCCGACGATCCGCTCTGTGCTCGGTTCGAGCGTACGTCGGCGCGCTGGTCCTCACAGGTTTGTGCACGCTGGACCGGGGACGGACGGAGGCACGGCCTCCGGACCAGCAGACCGTTGCACGGATCGGAGCACAACATGATCGGGACCCCCGCATCCTTCGACGAGAACGCAGGACCTCCGCCGCTACCGGGCTGCGCCGAGGACGCCGCCGCCGCGCTGAAGCAGATGTTCGTCGACCTCACCCAGGGCGGCCGCATCTCCCGCGGCCAGGACCCCGTCAGACGGCCGGTTTTCCTCAAGCCGCACGGTGTGGCCCGCGGAGTGCTCACGGTCTCCGCCGACCTGCCGCCCGACCTGCGCGTCGGGTTCCTCAAGAGCGCCCATGAACAGACCGGCGGTCTGACCGCCTGGGTGCGTTTCTCCAGCGACACCGTGCCCGGCAGCCCCGACCTGAACACCACCCTCGGCATCGGCATCAAGCTGTTCGGCGTGCCCGGCCCGAAGCTGCTGGACGGCGACAACGAGGCCGGCACCCAGGACCTGCTGATGCAGAACCACGACGTGTTCTTCGTCGACACCGCCCAGGACATGTGCGAGTTCACCAAGGCCGGTGTCGTCGACGGCAGCTACGACCCGTACCTGCGGGACCACCCGGTCACCCGGGAGATTCTCGACGCGATGGCCACCTTCGAGGAGAGCGTGCTCACGACGACGTACTGGGGCGTGCTGCCCTACGCCTTCGGCCCCGAACGCTTCGTCAAGTACAAGCTGGTGCCGGCCGGTTGTGAGCCCGGCGACCCGACGGCGGTGCCCCCCGACGAGAATCCCGCGTACCTGGGCGCCGACCTGCGGCACCGCCTCTCGGCGGGAACGGCCGCCTTCGACCTGCTGCTGCAGTTCCGGACCGACCCGCAGCGCATGCCGCTGGACCAGGCCACCGTGCGCTGGGAGGAGTCCGAGAGCGAACCGGTGAAGGTGGCCCGGCTGACCTTCCAGCAACAGGACGTCGCCGCCCGGGGCCAGGCCGCCTACGGCGAGAACCTCGCCTACAACCCGTGGCACAGCCTCGCCGAGCACCGGCCGGTGGGCAGCATCTCCGAAGTGCGCAGGACCGTCTACCAGGCCTCAGCCGGACAACGCCGCGACGTCAACGGCGTCCCGGCGGCCGAGCCCGGCCCGGCCCGGCCGCAGA
Source organism: Kitasatospora sp. NPDC041988 (assembly GCF_055588525.1). Lineage (NCBI taxonomy): Bacteria > Bacillati > Actinomycetota > Actinomycetes > Kitasatosporales > Streptomycetaceae > Kitasatospora > Kitasatospora sp. NPDC041988. Next base: position 514,709 of record NZ_JBVJCO010000001.1, on the reverse strand, counting down.
TCACGCCGCCGCCCGCCCGCGACACCCGGATCGTCCGGGCCGCCGTGCACCCGGCGATCGGGGTGGCCCGGGTCGGCGACAGCGCGGAGGAGTACGTGCTCGCCCCCGAGGTCGACCACCCGGCCCCGCTGCCCATCGGGAGCTACAAGGACGCCACCGGCGCCCTGAAGCGGCAGGCCGTCCGGTTCCGGGTCTACGGCTACAACGCCGCCGGCGAGCCGGTCGCCGAGCTGACCGCCGACAACGCGGACCTGCGCTGGACCGTCCACGTCGTCAACTCGAAGGCCTCCTGGTACCAGTTCCAGCTGGCCCTCGACATTCCGGAGGCGGACAAGACCGAGGACAGCAACCTGCGCAATCCCAAGGTCCCGGCCAACCGGCGCAGCCGCCTCGTCATCGACCCCGGCTCCCGGTCGGTGCGCGGCCGCAACCGGGCCGGCGGCCCCGACCACCTCTTCGACACCGGCACCTTCATGGACCGGCCCGTCTACCTCGGGGAGCTGCGCACCGACGAGAGCGGCCGGCTGATCTTCCTCGGCGGCCGGGGCGTCTCCGCGTCGGCCACCGACACCCCTGCCGACACCTTCGCCAACAACGACGGCTGGCACGACGACGTCTCCGACGGCCCGGTCACCGCCGAGGTCAGCATCGACGGGCGGCCGATCCCGGTCGAGCCGGGCTGGGTGGTCACCGCACCGCCCAACTACGCGCCCGAACTCACCTCGGTGCGCACGATGTACGACCTGGTCCGCGACGTCTTCGTCACCGCCGGCACCCTCCCCGAACCGCGGCAGCCGTCGTTCACCCGCGACGTGCTGCCCGTCCTGCGCCGCCTCTGCGACCTGCAGTGGGTCAACCAGGGCGTGGCCGTCCAGCTCGGGCACGACGGGCGGGAGGACCTCCTCGCCCCCGACACCCTCACCGCGCTGGCGGACCCCTCGCCCGTCCACGAGGAACTGCGCCGGCAGGTCTGGCTCACGATCCGCAACTACGACCGTGACGGCCTGTCCCCGGTTCCGTGGCCGGGGATCTACGGCGACGCGATGAACGTGCCGGCCGAGTCGGTACGCCAGCACGTGACGCTCTCCCCGCTCCAGTACCGCCTCCTGGAGCGCTGGGCCGGCGGGGACTTCCTCGCCGACTACGACCCGCAGACCGTGCCGCCCGGCTCCCTCGACCAGGTGCCGTTCGCCGAGCGGCCCCAGACCCTCGACCGGGCGGCGCTGTCGTTCTGTCTCGCCGACGCCTTCCACCCCGGCTGCGAACTCACCTGGCCGATGCGCCACACCACCATGTACAGCAGCCCGTTCCGGGTGCGTCTGCGCGACCCGAAGCTGCCCCGCCCGCCCGCCTACGGCCCGAGGCTCACCCCGCAGATCGCCCTCTCCTTCGACGGCCCGCTCTACGCCCAGCGGGCGGGCGACCTGACCCGGTGGATGGCCGTGCCCTGGCAGACCGACACCGCGAGCTGCCGGTCCGGCTACGAGTACCTCTCCGGCTTCGGCACCTACGACCCGTACCTCCCCACCTTCTGGCCGGCCCGGGTGCCCAACCACGTGATCGCCGAGGAGGAGTACGAGATCGTCATGGACACCTCCCGGCCCATCGCGGAGCGCCTGGCGGCCTTCGGGAACCGGCGGGCCTGGCTCCGCTGGCTCCCCCCGCGCTACCTCGACGCCATCAACGCCATGGTGACGGACTTCGGCAAGCTCGGTCTGGTCGAGCGCCGCCCCGGGCCCACCGACGACCCCCGCCTCCCCGCGGAGCTGCTGGTCGAGTCCGAGGTGAGCTTCCCGCCCGAGCCCGCTCCGCCGGCCCGGCGCAACCTGGTCGCCGTGCACGTACCGCTCGGCGCCGACCCGGTGCTCGGCGAGGCCGCGATGTCCACCGCCGTCACCATGGCGGTGCTGCCCGACGAGGAGGTGTCGGCGGGCTTCATCGACAAGGTCAAACGCTTCCGGCGCAACCGGTGACGGTCCGCCCCCGCCCGTCCGGGCCCGTCGATGCCGCCGTGGCCGGCGGCGGCCCGGCGGGCGCGGTCGCGGCGCTGGTCCTGGCGGCCGCCGGCCGGCGCGTCCTGCTCCTCGACCCCGGCGGGCCTTCCCCGCCGTCGGCCGGCCAGGACGCGTTCAAGATCGGCGAGTCCCTGCCGCCCGCCGCCCGCCCGCTGCTGCGCGATCTCGGACTCCTGGACCGCTTCCTGGCCGCCGGGCACCTCCCCTCCACCGGCACGTACGCCGCCTGGGGTTCGGCCGCGCTGCACGGTCGCAGCCACCTCTTCGACCCGTACGGGCACGGCTGGCACCTCGACCGGCTCCGCTTCGACGCCTTCCTGCGGGACGCGGCCGTGGCGGCCGGCGCCGAACTGCGGAGGGCCACGGTGCTGGAGCAGACCGGCGGCCGCCTGACCGTCCGTGAGCGCGACACCGGCACCGTGACGGAGCTGCACAGCCGCTGGACGGTCGACGCCACCGGCCGGCGCTGCGTCATCGGCCGCCGGTACGGCCGTCGTCACCGGCAGGACCGGCTCGTCGCCGCGTACGCCGTGTTCCGCGGTCCCCGCGCCGCGGAACAGACGCAGCCGCAGGACGCGGAGGCCCGCACCCTCGTCGAGGCGGCCCCGCACGGCTGGTGGTACACCACCCTGCTCCCGGCCGGGCGCCTGGTCGCCCACCTGACCGACGCCGACCTCGCCGACCCGGCCCTGCGGACCCCCCAAGGCTTCTGGCACGGCATCACCCACACCGAGCACGTACGGCAGCGGCTGGCCGGCCACGACCCCGCCGCGACCGCCGTGCCGCGCTGGACGCCCGCCCACGGCCTGCGGCTGAGCCCGGCCGCCGGCCCGGGCTGGGTGGCGGCCGGGGACGCCGCCCTCGCCTTCGATCCGCTCTCCTCGCAGGGCATCCTCACCGCGCTGCACACCGGCGCCCGCGCCGGGCAGACCGTGGCGGCGTGCCTGGCCGCCCCGGGCCGGACGGCCGCCGCGCTCGCCGACTACACAGCGTTCCTGGACGGCGTGGCGAACGCCTACCGGAGGAACCATGCGTACTCGTACGACCAGGAACGGCGTTGGCCGCTCAGCCCCTTCTGGCAGCGCCGGCGGGTGGGCGCGGCGGCCCCGTCCGGCATAGCCTGAAAGAACCCGACCACTCGTCCATGGGGGCAGTCATGACAGCTCCAGCTCCGACGCATGCCGTCTGGGACGCCACCGAGGTCACCCAGTCGGTGCAGGACCTCCAACACCGCGTCGCCCTGATCGCCGGCAAGGTCACCGTGATCCGCGTCTACGTGAGCGGCACCAGCGGCCCCGCCGCCGGGGTGCGCGGTACCGTCACGCTGATCCGGTCAACGACGGACCCCGGTGTCAAGGTGACATCGGTCAACACCATCGCCCTCGACCCGAACGCCACCCAGGAACTCGCCGCCCGCCGCGCCGACGCGAACCTGAGCCTCAACTTCATCGTGCCGCCCACGCTGACGGTGGAAGGGGCACTCAGCGTGAGCTCGGTGACCCTCAGCGATGCCCTGACCGGTGCCGTCCTCCCGCTCGGCGCGACGGGTGCCGGCCCGACCGTGCTGTTCCGCACCGGCCCCCCGCTGCGGATCCGCGTCCTCGGACTGCGCTACACCACGGCGAACCCGCCGGGCACCTTCACCCCGAGGGACCTGGACTTCACCGCCCTGGTCAGCTGGCTCAAACGCGCCTACCCGGTGGCCACCGTCATCAGCTCACACGCCGTCATCGACGCCACCGCCACCCCTCCCTTCACGTGCGAGGACACCAACGCCCAGCTCGCGGCCATCCGCAACCTGGACATCAGCGCCGGCGCTGACCGGCGCACCCACTACATCGGCCAGGTGGCCGACGGCGGGTTCTTCCTGCGGGGGTGCTCCTCCGGCCTCCCCGTGGCGGCCGACCCGAGCGTCGTCGCCTCGTCGCCGTGCGGTTCGGCCCCCTTCGGCTGGGACTTCGACGGCACCTACGGCGACTGGTACGGCGGCCACGAACTCGGTCACACCCTCGGCCGCCGGCACCCCGGCTTCTGCGGTGAGTCCGCGGACGACCGGCAGAACTACCCCTTCCAGAGCGGGCAGCTCGCTGACGGGCCGGACACCTTCGTCGGGTTCGACGTGGGCGACCCCGCGCTGAACCTGCCGATGAAGGCCAAGCCGGGCATGCAGTGGCACGACGTGATGACCTACTGCGACCGCCAGTGGATGAGCAGCTACACCTACGAGGGCATCCGCCGGCGGCTGATCGCCGAGGACTCGCTCGTGGCCGGTGCCCCGCTGCCCGAGGGCGCCCCGGAACCCGCCCCCGCCCCACTCACCGTCGTCCCGGTCGCCGGGCCTCCCAGGCCTGTCGGAGGGCGCCCCGACGAGCGCTTCCCGAAGCTGTCGGTCACTCCCGCGCCTCCCCCGGCGGCCGCGACCGCCCTCCGGGCGGCCGGAGCGGCTCCGGAGGCCGAACCGTTCGTCAGCGTCGTCGGCACGGTGAACCTCAGCCGGCGCGAGGGCGGCATCCGCTTCGTCAATCCGGTGACACCGCTGGCCGCCCAGCCCACCCAGACCGGCGGCATGGCCGGTCCGGACGGTGAGGCCGCCGGCCCGAACGGCGGGACCGAGGTGGTCCTGCGGATCCGGCAGACGGACGGCGCACCGCCGCGCGAGATCCCGGTCGCCGTCAGGCTCGCTTCCGAGCTGGGCCCGAACGACGACCGCACCGGCCTGGTGGACACCGTCGTGCCGGTCGGGGCCAGCCCGGAGGCGATCGAGCTGGTCGTCGGCGGCCAGGTCGTGGACACCTTCCGCCCCGGCGGCGCACCGCCGGCCCTGCGCGCCGCCCGCCACGCCAGCGCCGAAGCCGGGGCGTTCGGGCTGGCGCTGGACTTCGACCGGGGACCGGAGGCCGGCCAGACCTTCGCCGCACAGGTCAGCACCGACGGCGGCGCCACCTGGCAGACGATCGGTGTGGGCCTGAGGGAACCTCTGGTCCAGGTGGACCGCAGCCAGTTCCGCCCGGGTGACCAGGTCCAGCTGAGGATCATCACCACCAACGGATTCACCAGCACGGCCTCCGACATCCAGCAGATCCAGGTCTGAGCCGGGACGCCACCGCAGGTCCGGCCCCGGGAGCGGCCGGCCCTGCGGTGGCCGCTGCTCCCGGTCACCGCTCCCGGTCACTGCTCCCGGTCACTGCTTCCGGGGCGGGTGGGATCACTCCTCGCCGGCCGGGTCGGCCGGGGCCGACGCCTCCTCCCGGAGCTGCTCCTGGACGAGCCCACCACCTACCTCGACATCGCCCACCAGATCGAGATCCTCGACCTCTGCGCCCGCCTGCACGAGGAACGCGGCCGCACCCTGGTCGCCGTCCTGCACGACCTCAACCACGCGGCCCGGTACGCCACCCACCTGATCGCCATGCGCGACGGCCGGGTGGTGGCCGCGGGCGAGCCGGCCCGGATCGTCACCGCCGAGCTGGTCGAGGAGGTCTTCCGGCTCCCCTGCCGGGTGATCGACGCCCCGGAGACGCACACCCCGCTGGTCGTCCCGGCCACCCGGAAGCCGGCCCGGGCGGGTGCCCGGCACTGAGCGACCGGGCGGCGGGACCATCCGCCGCCCGGATGCCCGGACCGGCAGAAGGCCTTCGCACCCGAACAGGTTACAGATCGTGCGACGTCGGCAGCCCCGTGCAACCGTGGCAACGCCACCAACCGTGGCAACGTCAACACCGGGAGAACCTCATGAGCGCCGAACGTATTGAATCGAAACAGCTCGCCGCGGCTGCCGCCCAGGGCGTCGCGATCGCGATCGCGGCCCGCCACCGCGCGGGCGAGTTCGACATCTCCAGGCCCATCGTCGCCGGCTTCTTCCCGGAGGAGCTCTTCGAAGTGACGCTGGCGCAGAGCTTCGACGGACAGTTCGCGGTGAAGAACGTCCAGCCGCTCAAGGCTCCGCGGTAGACCCCGCCATGCCGCAGGACAACGCCGACGACGGCGGAGGACTGCTCTGCCCCAGCGCGCCGGCGGACCCGGCCGGGTCGGTCCTGATCGGGGTCGTTTCGGGCACACCCGACGCACCGCGGGTCGTCCCGACCGCGCACGCGATGCCCGTCAGCCTTGAGATCATCGAACTGGCCCGGCCCGCCTCACCCGGCGAGGTCTTCCGCTTCGCAGGGGCCTGCCAGGCGTCAGGCTGCATCCACTTCAGGAACGCGGCCTGCCAGATCGCCGCCCGCAGCGCCGTGCTGCTGGACGAGGTGGTCGAGGACCTGCCGAGATGCCCGATCCGTGCGCAGTGCCGCTGGTTCCACCAGGAAGGGCCCTCGCTCTGCCGGCGCTGCCCGCAGATCGTGACGGAACAGTACAGGCCGTCGGCGGAGATGCTGCGGATCGTGAACGAGAACGATCCGCCCACGAGCCCAGGCGCCGACGCCGGTCTCTCGCAGTGAACCGACCGCCCGCCGGAGGCTCGCCTCCGGCGGGCGGTCGGCCGTGACCGGTCAGCCGTGCCTGGTCGACCGTGAGTCGTCAGCCGTTGTCGGCCGCCGCATCGGTGTCCGCCTGGGCGGCGGCGCTCTCGGCGGCGTCCAGTTTCTGCTGCATGTCCTGGGCCTGGGCGCTGTCGGCCCCGCCGCCGTCCTGCCGGCCCGCGGAGGAGCCGGTGGTGCCCGAGTGGGCCCTGGAGGGGCCACAGCCGGTGAGGAGGGCGGCTGCCGCCAGGGCCAGCGCCGCGAGCGCGGTGGCCGGGCGGCGGGTCACTTGCCGGCCCCCTCGTTGTGGGCGGCGCACCAGGTCTCCACGGCCTTGAGGTCGCCCTGGCGGGCCTGCAGAGTGGTGACGAGGGCCTTGCGGGCGGTCAGCCGGTTGTTGAGGTAGGTCTCGATCTCGGAGTGGCCGGCGGCCTTGGCCTCCGTGACCCGCTGCTGCAGGCGGGCGACCGAGCCGACCACGGTGGCGTCGCCGTTGAGCCGGTTCAGCGCCTTGGTGACCCGCTCCCCGGTCTTGGGCAGCCGCTTGCAGATGTTCTTCGCACCGTCACTCTTCGGCGTCGCCGCGGCGGTCGGGGCACCCGACGGTGAGCCGCCGCCCCCGTCGGCGTGGGCCGGCACGGCGGCGAGCAGCGAACCGGCGAGGGCGAGGGCGCCGAGGGCGGCGGCCTTGCGGCTGACGGACACACGGTTGGCGGGCATGTGACTTCCTTTCTCCGTTACGGGTGCCCGCACCGGCCGGGCGCACAAGGACCGGCCGGTGCCGGGACGGTCGCCAGGAGAGTAGGACGGCTCCTTGTGGATTCCCTGTGGAACGGGCAACGGGTGGTGGGGCGGCAGCGGGGCACCGGCTGTGGGCGGTGGGCAGTGGCCTTGGGCAGCGGGGACCCGGCGGTGGGCGGTGGGCCTTGGGCAGCGGCGAGCGGGGCCGGACGGCGGCTCAGTGGCCGGCGCCCGAGATCCAGTCGCGGCCCGCCGGCAGGTCGATGGTCGGGGCATCCGGGCGGGGCAGCGGCAGCCTGATCTCCATCCGGCAACCGCCGCCGGGCGGGGCCGTGATCCGGACCGTCCCCCGGTGCAGCGCGACCTGCTGCGCGACCAGCGTGAGGCCGAGACCCGAGCCGGGGCTGTCCCGCCGGCGGTGGAACCTGCGGAACACCGCCTCCCGCTCGGCCGGGCCGATCCCGGGGCCGCGGTCGTCCACGATGAGCAGCACGGCCCCGCCCTCGGCCGCGAGCCGGAGCGTGACCTGCGCCGGCTCCTGCCCGTGGCGGCCGTGCACGGCGGCATTGCCGAGCAGGTTGGCGAGCATGATCCTCAGCCCGGGCTCCCAGCCGAACACCCGCACCTCCTGCGGGACGTCCGCCGTGAAGGCCGCCCGCGGATGACGGCGCGCGGCCTCGCCGACCGCCGCGTCGGCCACCTCGGCGAGGTCCACCGACCGGAACGCGTCCACCTGGACCAGATCGCCCCGGGCCAGCGCGGCCAGCGCGGTGAGCAGGTCGAGCATCCGGGCGTGGTCGTCGCGCAGCTCGGCGACGATCTCCGCCCGGTCGACGGCGGGCAGATCCGGGTGGGCGGCCAGCACGTCCAGATTGGTGCGCAGGCTCATCAAGGGGGTCCGCAGTTCGTGCGAGGCCGTGGCGGAGAACGCGCGGGCCGTGTCCAGGGCCTGGGCGGTGCGCCGTGCCTGCTCGTCGTAACGGGCGAGGAGGAGTGCGAGCGCGGCGGAGAGCTCGTCCACCTCGGTCGTCCCGGTGCGCTCCGCCACGAAGCCGTGACCGGCCGGACCGCCGGTGCCGGCCAACGCGGCGGCGCTGTCCGGCCCGGCCGCGCCGTTCGCCCGGTTTGCGCCGTTCTCGCTGTTCGCGCCATTGGTGTCGGCCGGTGCAGCCGGGTCGAGCGCGGCCGCGCGCCGGCTCAGCCTGCGCAGCGGCGCCGTCGCCCGCTCGGCGACGACGAACCCGATCAGCGCGGAGACCGGCGCCGCGACCAACGCCACCAGCAGCACCCGCCGCCGAACGGCGGCCGTCTCGCTGTCGGCCTGTCCTGCGGGCGCCACCACCCACAGCGTGCCGCCGGCGCCGCCCGCGCCGGTGGCGCCGACCCTGACGGTCAGCACCCGCCAGGCCTCGCCCTGGGCGCGCACGGTCACCGGACCGCCCGGGACGGCGGGGAAGGCCTCCGCGCCGGCGGGCTGCGGCCCCACCGACAGCAGGACGGAACCGTCCTCGCCCGCCACCCGCACGCCCGCGTCCAGGGCCGCGTCCAGCACCTTCCGCTGCTGGGTCTGCTCGGCCTTGGGCCGGCCCCTGCTGTCGGCGGCCACCAGGGCACGGACACCGGGAAGGACAGCGGCCGCCCGGTCGTTGAGCCGGGTGTCCTGCTGGTGGCGCAGGTCTCGGCCGACCAGCGGCAGGAGCAACAGCCCGGCCAGCACCACGAGGAGCGGCACCACGGCGGCCGCCCAGAGCGCGATCCGGGTGGAGAGCCTCACGGCGACCCCGCCCCGTCGCCGCCGGGCACCCGGAGGACGAAGCCGACACCCCGCACGGTGTGGAGCAGCCGGGGCCGCCCGCCCGCCTCGAGCTTGCGCCGCAGGTAGCTGACGAAGGTGTCGACGGCGTCGCTGCGGACGTCGAAGTCGTAGCCCCAGACCCGCTCCAGCAACACCTCCCGGGAGAGCACCAGGCCGGCGTTGCGCGCGAGCTGGGTGAGCAGCTCGAACTCCCGCCGGGTGAGCCGGAGTTCCTCGCCGTCGAGCCGGGCCTGCCGGGTGGCCGGATCGATCACCAGCGGGCCGGCCACCACCCGGTCGTCCGGCTGCGGGGGACGGCGTCGCAGCAGCGCCCGCAGCCGCAGCACCAGCTCCTCCAGCGCGAACGGCTTCACCAGGTAGTCGTCCGCCCCCGCCTGCAGCCCGGCGACCCGGTCGGCGGGCTCGTCCAGGGCCGAGAGCATCAGCACGGGGATGTCGTCGCCACGGGTCCGCAGGGTACGGCAGACCTCGGCGCCGCTGAGGCCGGGCATCGACACGTCGAGCACCAGGACGTCCGGCGCGGCGGCGGACAGCCCGGCGAGCGCGGCCTCGCCGTCCTCGGCCAGGCTCACCGAGAACCCGCTCAGCCGCAGGCCGCGTTCCAGGGTGCGCCGGATCGCCGCGTCGTCGTCCACCACCAGCACCCGGCCGGCGGGGCCGGCCAGGGCCCCGGGCCCGCTCCCGTTCATCGGCGCCTCCTCTCGTCCGGGCTGCCGACCCTCTCATACGCAGGGCGCGGGCCCGTGCCGGGGGTTGGCCGGGCCCGCCCGGCCCTCCCCCGCGGCCAGCGGGCTCACCCCAGCCGTGCGTCGAACTCCAGTGACTCGACCAGCTCGCCGACGCGCTGCTCGGGCAGCCCCCGGGCGACGAACCAGGCACCGACGTTGCGTACGTCCCGCTCCAGGAACGAGCGCCCGCGAGGGTTGGCCACCACGTCCACGATCTGCGGCACGTCGATGATCACCAACCGCCCGTCGTGGACCAGGATGTTGTACGCCGACAAGTCCCCGTGGGCGTAGCCGTCTCGGGCCAGCAGCGACAGGCTGCGGCCGAGCTGCTCCCACAGGTCGTCCACGTCCGCCTCCTCGGCGCGCACCTGGGCGAGCCTCGGTGCCGCCGCGCCGCTCTCGTCACCGACGAACTCCATGAGGATCTCGGTCCCCGTGATCTGCACCGGGTACGGAACGGCCACGCCGGCCGACCAGAGCCGGCACAGCGCCGTGAACTCGGCGGCGGCCCACTGACCGGCGATGGCCTCCTTGCCGAACGCGGTGCGCTTGGCCATCGCCCTGGCGACCCGACTCTCCTTGTGCTGACGGCCCTCCAGGTACCCGGAGTCGCGGTGGAACATCCGGTGCTGGGCGTCGCGGTAGCGCTTGGCAGCCATCAGCGTGCGCCGGCCCGTGCCCGGAACGCCGCGCTCCAGGAGGAAGACGTCGGCCTCCTTGCCGGTCTTGACGATCCCGAGTTCGGTGTCGACGGCCGCGAGCTCGGTCACCACCCATGCGGGGCGCGGCTGGGGCCCCTTCTCGGTGGGAGTGGACTGGTCCCAGGTGGACCAGCGGTCGCCCTCGGCCGGACCGTCGGCCGCCGGCGCGGGGAAAGCGGAGTCGTCGGAGTAGTCGTCGAAGGCTCCGGAGCCGGAAGGCCCGGACTCCAAGGACTCAGAGGGCTCGAAGGACTCGAAGGCCCCGGGGTGGGTGAACTCGGGCTCGTGGTCGTCGAACCGCTCGGACCGGCGGCCGCGCCGGGGTGCGCCCTTGGGGCGGATACGGGAGAAGGAATCGCTGTCGGAAAAGCGCTCGCGCACTGCGGTGGCTCCTGAGGAACGGCCCACCGGTACGCCGGATTGCGGCGCGTCGTCAGCCGGTGGGCGAAAGACGGAAGAGAGAGGCGTATGGCGCGCACACGAAAGCGCGCCGCGACACGGCGGCAACCATCCGGACACACCTCCTCTACGTCCCTGCGTCAGTCCTCACGCGGCAACACGGAACCACCGCCACGCCGACAGCGCAGCGAGAACGGCCACAGCCTAGCCTCTCCCAAGATCGACGCAATCGAATTTCTCGCCGTCCCGCTGCCGGGGTTCGCCGGGCGCCGACCACCAGGCCGAGTGCCCCTCCCGAGGGCCGATGACAGTTGGTGACGACCGAACGGACGCGACACGCCGCTGGCAGGAGGCCGCCCAGGAGCTGGCCCCGGAGAAGGCCGCACCGCGCGTCGCCGCACACGCCAAGTTCGTGGTGACCACGGTGACCGCCCGGGACGGCTCGGGTGCGCAGCCGTGCTTGTCCGGGCAGCGGGACGGCGGACTCCTCCGGCAACGCCACGGTCGACGCCTCGGCCGACCTGGGGCAACCGTTCCACGGGTACGCCGCCGCCCTGACGGTGGGTGGCGCATCGAAGGCGACCGCGACCCTGCCGTAGCGGCACCGCACTCCCGGCCGGCAGCCGGTGGGGAGCGCGGCCGCCCGCCACGGCCACTGGGCTCCGGGGTGCGGCAGGGGTCGGCCGGTCCGTCGTGGGGTAGGCACAGGGCGGCACCGCACCCGTGGGACGGCCCGGCCGCGACGAGGGGCAACCGAACATCCGCTCGTCCCTCGTTCGGGTGGACTTCTCCTCAACACCGGCATTTCAGCGGGGAGTTGCCGCAAGGGTGGACCCGGTTCGCAATCTGCTGGCGGAGGCCGTATGGGCAAGAAGTACGCATCGGGGAAGGCCGTCGTGATCGGCGGCAGCTACGGGGGGTTGGTGACCGCACGCGTCCTGGCCGAGTTCTTCGGCGAGGTGGTGATCGTCGAACGGGACTCCGTCGACGACCGTACCGGGGCGCATCCGAGTGCGCCGCAGGGCTATCACGCGCACGCGATGCTCGCCAAGGGCGGTGAGGTCCTGGAGGAGCTGTTCCCCGGGCTGCGGGACGAACTCAGCGCCCTCGGGGCCCCCGTGTTCGACTACGGGGAGGGCATCGACTTCCTGCTCCCGACCGGGTACGCCCCGCGGCAGCGGACCGGGGTCATGATCCAGACCTTCACCCGGGACGAGTTGGAGCGGCGGATCCGCGGCCGGGTGCTCGCCCTCCCCGAGGTCACGCTGATGTCCTCCACCCGGTGCGAAGGGCTGCTCCGCGACCCTTCCGGCCGGGTGACGGGCGTTCGGATCAGCCGGCAGGCAGCCGATCCGGAGGAGATCGCCGCCGACCTGGTGGTCGACGCCTCCGGCCGGACCAGCAAGCTGGAGGAGTGGCTGCGGGCGGGCGGCGTCGCGGTGCCGCCGAAGCGGGTGGTCAGGGCGAAGGTCACCTACACCTCGATGAACTTCGACCGGCCCGAGGACCGGCCGGCCGACTTCCGGGTCGCCTACCAGATGCTGTCCGCCCCCACCGTGCGGGAGGCCGGCGTGCTCCTGGCGGTCGAGCACAATCGCTGGACGTGTTCGCTGTTCGCCTTCGAGGACGAACCGCCCACCGACGACGACGGCTACCTCGGCTTCGCCAAGGGCCTGCGCAACCCGCGGCTGGCCGAGCAGATCGGGCAGCGCACCGTCCAGGAGCCCACCTACCGCTACACCAACCTCGACAACCAGTGGCGCCAGTACCACGCCGTCCGGAACTGGCCGGAGCGGCTGATCGCCCTCGGCGACGCGGTCTGCGTCTTCAACCCCGTCTACGGGCAGGGCCTGACGGTGGCCGCGATGGAGGCGGACCTGCTGCGCCGGATGCTCGCGGCCCGGCGGCCCGAGGAGGGTTTGGACGGGCTGGCCCGGGCCTGCCAGAAGCGGGTGGGGCGGCTCCTGCTCGCGCCGTGGATGCTGTCCACCAACTCCGACCTCATGTGGAACCCCGACAAGCAGCCGCTCGGCGCCCGGATCGCGTACTGGTACAACGCCCGGCTGTTCCAGGTCGCCGTGAAGGACGCGGGGGTCTGGGCCCGGTTCGTCCGGGTCGTGAACATGACCGCCTCTCCCGCGGTGCTGTTCCACCCGTCCGTCGCGCTGAAGGTCCTCACCGCGGCGACCTCCCCCGCAGGCTCCCGGCCCCACCACGAGTGACGCCCCGGCCCCGGCCCCGCGAGCGCGGGGCAGGGGCCGGAGGCAGGGCCCCGCAGGATGGCCGGCGGGGTCGGCGCCGCAGGGGCGGGGTCGGCGCGACACGGCCGGGGCGTCCGTGCGGCGTCCGTGGCCCCCTCGGACACGGGAGCTCCTCGGCGCGGGACCACGACGCCAGGACACCGGCGTTCCGCAGCGGCCCGTGCCGCCGGCGGCTCCGGCCGGTGCTACTGGGGCAGGTCGGCGGAGGTCGGGGTTTCGCGGTTCCTGATCGGTCTGGTCACCTGTTTCGCCGTGCACGACGGCATCCCCGCCGTCGCGCGCGCCGCATCGCGACGGTAGGTGCTGGGCGACATGCCGACCAGTTCGGTGAAGCGGGTGCTGAAGGTGCCCAGCGACCCGTAGCCGACCGCGAAGCAGACCTCGGTGACGCTCAGGTCGCCACGGCGCAGCAGTGCCATCGCGCGCTCGATGCGACGCGTCATCAGGTAGCCGTACGGCGACTCGCCGTACGCGAGCCGGAACGCGCGGCTGAGGTGCCCGGCCGACATGTGCGCGCCGCGGGCGAGCGCCTCGACGTCGAGCGGCTGGGCGTACTCCCGGTCGATGCGGTCGCGGACGCGGCGCAGCCGTGCGAGATCGCTCAGGCGCTGCGGCTCGTCGGGTTTGCTGGTCATCTTCGAGATCGTGCCACAGACGGCACCCGTCCGGCAGGGGAATGCCTGCTCGACCCGGTGGAGCACGCTCCCTCACGGGCCGAGCAGGACACAGGTGCCGGCGAGGGCCCCGGTCAGGCGCCGACGTAGGCCGCGAGGTGCTCGCCGGTGAGAGTGGAGCGGGCGGCGACGAGGTCGGCGGGGGTGCCCTCGAAGACGATCCGGCCGCCGTCGTGGCCGGCGCCGGGACCGAGGTCGATGATCCAGTCGGCGTGGGCCATGACCGCCTGGTGGTGCTCGATGACGATGACCGACTTGCCGGAGTCGACGAGCCGGTCGAGCAGGCCGAGCAGCTGCTCGACGTCGGCGAGGTGGAGGCCGGTGGTCGGCTCGTCGAGGATGTAGACGCCGCCCTTCTCGGCCATGTGGGTGGCCAGCTTGAGCCGCTGCCGCTCGCCGCCGGACAGGGTGGTGAGCGGCTGGCCGATGGTGAGGTAGCCGAGTCCGACGTCGGCGAGCCGGGCGAGGATGCGGTGCGCGGCCGGTGTGCGCGCCTCGCCGTCGCCGAAGAACTCCTCGGCCTCGGTCACCGACATGGCGAGCACCTCGCTGATGTCGCGGCCGCCGAGGTGGTAGTCGAGCACCGATGCCTCGAACCGCTTGCCCTCGCAGTCCTCGCAGGTGGTGGCGACGCCGGCCATCATCGCCAGGTCGGTGTAGACGACGCCGACGCCGTTGCAGGTGGGGCAGGCGCCCTCGGAGTTGGCGCTGAACAGCGCCGGCTTGACGCCGTTGGCCTTGGCGAACGCCTTGCGGATCGGGTCGAGCAGGCCGGTGTACGTCGCCGGATTGCTCCGTCGCGAGCCGCGGATCGCGCCCTGGTCGATCGACACCACGCCCTCGCCGGCGGTCCCCGGCTTCCGGGACAGCGACCCGTGCAGGAGCGAGCTCTTGCCGGAGCCGGCGACGCCGGTGACCACCGTGAGCACCCCGAGCGGGATGTCGACGTCGACGTCGCGCAGGTTGTTCGCCGTCGCGCCGCGGATCTCCAGTGCGCCGGTGGGCTTGCGCACCGTCTCCTTGACGCGGGCCCGGTCGTCGAAGTGGCGGCCGGTGATGGTGCCGCCGGTCCGCAGCCCCTCGACGGTGCCCTCGAAGCAGACGGTGCCGCCCGCCGAACCGGCGCCGGGGCCGAGGTCGACGACGTGGTCGGCGATCACGATCGTCTCCGGCTTGTGCTCCACGACGAGCACCGTGTTGCCCTTGTCCCGCAGCCGCAGCAGCAGGCCGTTCATCCGCTGGATGTCGTGGGGGTGCAGGCCCGTGGTGGGCTCGTCGAAGACGTAGGTGGTGTCGGTGAGCGAGGAGCCGAGGTGGCGGATCATCTTGACGCGCTGCGCCTCGCCGCCCGACAGCGTGCCCGACGGCCGGTCGAGCGAGAGGTAGCCGAGGCCGATCTCCACGAACGAGTCGAGGGTCTGCTGCAGGGTGGTGAGCAGCGGCGCCACCGACGGGTCGTCGAGGGCGCGGACCCAGGCGGCCAGGTCGCTGATCTGCATCGCACAGGCATCGGCGATGCTGATTCCCTCGATCTTCGACGAGCGGGCCGCCTCGCTGAGCCGGGTGCCACCGCAGTCGGGGCAGGCGGTGAACGTCATCGCCCGCTCGACGAAGGCGCGGATGTGCGGCTGCAGCGCGTCGATGTCCTTGGAGAGCATCGACTTCTGGATTTTCGGGATCAGCCCCTCGTACGTCAGGTTGATGCCGTCGACCTTGATCTTGGTCGGCTCCCGGTGGAGGAGGTCGTGCAGCTCCTTCTTGGTGAACCGGCTGATCGGCTTGTCCGGGTCGAAGAAGCCGCAGCCGCTGAAGATGCGGCCGTACCAGCCGTCCATGCTGTAACCGGGGATCGTGAGCGCGCCCTCGTTGAGCGACTTGCTGTCGTCGTAGAGCTGGGTGAGGTCGATGTCGGTGACCGATCCCCGGCCTTCGCAGCGCGGGCACATGCCGCCGGTGATGCTGAAGCTGCGCCGCTCCTTCACGGTCTTCCCGCCGCGTTCGAGAGTGATCGCGCCCGCCCCGCTGACCGAGGGGATGTTGAAGGAGTACGCCCGCGGCGAGCCGATGTGCGGCTGCCCGAGGCGGCTGAAGAGGATGCGCAGCATCGCGTTGGCGTCGGTGGCGGTGCCGACCGTGGAGCGGGCGTCGCCGCCCATCCGCTGCTGGTCGACGAGGATCGCGGTCGTCAGCCCTTCGAGGACGTCGACCTCGGGCCGCGCCAGCGTGGGCATGAAGCCCTGCACGAAGGCACTGTAGGTCTCGTTGATCAGCCGCTGGGACTCCGCGGCGATCGTGCCGAACACCAGTGAGCTCTTGCCCGAGCCGGAGACACCGGTGAACACCGTCAGCCGGCGCTTCGGGATCTCGATGCTGATGTCCTTGAGGTTGTTCACGCGCGCGCCGTGCACGCGGATCAGGTCGTGGCTGTCCGCAACGTGCAGCTCGGGCGCCTGCGTGGTCGTCCTCGGGGCCGTGCTCATCGTGTCTCCATCTGTTGCGCGGGGCCGCCTTCAGCTGCCGGGCAGCGCCGCCCTCCCGGTCTCCGCCGGCGTCGCCCGGCTCGATCTAACCAGCTTCGAGTCACTCGGGGGCCTGCGCTTCTCGATTCCTGACCGGTCCGGCCGGCTCTTTCGCCGGGCACGGCGGAATCCCCGCGGAACACGGCGACGAGGAGCGGCCCCGGTGGACCAGCCCGCCCGGGCGCCGCACATCCGCCCACCCTGGGCGCCGCGCACCAGGCTGCCCCGGGCGCCGTACACCAGCCCGGTCAGCGGCCGACCTCGCGGGTGCGGAAGTCGTCGACCGTCTCGCGGCGGATCAGCAGGCGCGCCCGGCCGTCACGGACGGCGAGGACGGCGGGGCGGCCGACCAGGTTGTAGCCGGAGGCCATCGACAGCTGGTAGGCGCCGGCGGCCGGGACGGCCAGCAGGTCGCCGGCCCGCAGGTCGGCCGGGAGGCGGGCGTCCCGGACCAGGACGTCGCCGGCCTCGCAGTGCCGGCCGACCACGTCCGTCCGGGCCGGCGGGGCGTCGGAGCGCCGGCCGACCAGCCGGACGGTGTACGGCGAGCCGTAGAGGGCGGGTCGGGGGTTGTCGCTCATACCGCCGTCGACCGCGGCGAAGACGCGGCCGTCGGCGGTGTGCTTCACGGACAGCACGCGGTAGACGGCGACCCCGGCCGGCCCGGCGATGGCGCGGCCCGGCTCGACCACGAGGCGTGGCAGCGCGAGACCGGCCTCCGCGCAACGCGCTGCCAGGCGGGTGGTCACCCGGCCGGCGAAGTCCGCGAGGTCGAGTTCGCCGTCCTCGGGCAGGTAGCGGATGCCGTGGCCGCCACCGAGGTCCAGCTCCGGCAGCTCGACGCCGTGGCGGTCGCGCAGTTCGGCCAGGAACCGCACCACGGCGTCCACGGCGGCGAGGTAGGGCTCGACCTCGGTGATCTGGGAGCCCAGGTGGCAGTGGAGGCCGACCAGTTCGAGCCCGGGCTGGGCCAGCACGCGGGCGACCGCGTCGGCCGCGTCCCCGCCCTCGATCGCGAACCCGAACTTCTGACCGCCGACGCCCGTGCGCACCGCCTCGTGATGGCCGGCGGCGATCCCCGGCAGTACCCGGACCAGCACGCGCTGCGGCGTGTCCGCCGCCACCAGCGCCGCCAGCCGGGCGATCTCCGCCGCGCCGTCGATGACGATCCGACCGACCCGCAGCCGGCGGGCGAGCCGCAGCTCCTCCGGGGTCTTGGCGTTGCCGTGCAGCACGATCCGGTGTGCCGGGAAGCCTGCCGAAGCGGCCAGCCACAGCTCGCCGGACGAGCAGACATCCAGGCCCAGGCCCTCCTCGGCGACCCAGTCGGCCATCGCGCTGCACAGGAACGCCTTGGCGGCGTACAGCACCTCGGCGTGCGGCAGGGCCTGCCGGTAGGCGCGGGATCGGGCCCGCACCTCGGCCTCGTCCAGGACGTACAGCGGGGTACCGAACCGGTCGGCGGCCTCCGCGAGGCCGACCCCGCCGACCAGCAGCTCCCCGCCGGCGCCGGCGAGTGCCGAGGCCGGCCAGGGGCTGCCGACGGCGGCTTCGGCGCCGGGGGCGCCTCCCGGAGCGGTGTCGGCCGTGTCGGCCGACCGGCCGGGCAGAGGAAGGACGGCGAGCGAGGTGGCGGACGGCCTGGTCATGGCGTGGGACTCCTCCGGGGAGGTCGGGGCGTGTCGGTGGCGACCTGCGCACGGCGCGGACGGCGCCGGCGGAGAGCGGACGGCGGAGAGCGGACGGCGTCAGTCGAGGTACTCCATGGCGATCCGGCAGTGCGCCGCCCGCCCGCGCAGCCGCTGGGCGCCGACTGCGGACGGCCCGTCCGCGGGCTCGTCCTCACCCGGCTCCGGCCGGAGGGCGGGGACCGGCGCCCGGCCGGGGCGCCGCGGCGGGACGGCGTTCTGCCCGACGCTGCGCAGCGGCCGGGCGCCGGGGGCGACGGCGGTGGCGGTCTGGGTCTCGCTCATGGTGGACGCTCTCTTCCGGGGTACGAGCGGACCACCGGTTCGGGCCCGCTGCTCCAGTGGATCCCCGGTGCGGGCCGAGCGCAGCCGGCCTTGACGCGTGGCCTACGCGCAGGAGTCCGTCCTTGACGGCTTTCTGACATCCGCCGGGTACGAGCAGGTGATTCCCCTCCGCGGGCGCCGGTGCGCGCCCACCCCGTCGGGAGCGGGAGCCGGTAGAAGTCGTCGGGGGCACGCTCGCCGTCCGGGTTCGCGGCCAGGGCTTGGACCGCCTCGGGCTCATGACGATGCATCCCGCGACCATCCTCTTCTCGACGGAGCTCCCTGTTCGAGTTCGACGCCGACCCGAAGATCGTCGAGGCGAGCAGGACCCTTCAGACCGCCGTGATCTGCGCGGTGTTCGGCAAACCGGTCCCGGCCGCCCCGGCCGCGGCCCAGGCCGGCTGACCGGAGCCCGCTGCCCCCGTCGGATCCGTCCGACGGGGGCAGCTTGGCGACGGTACTCGCCCGTCCGGGCCGTGCCGGCGCGCCGACCGGCCGGCAGCGGCTGGGCGTCAGGCCGGTCTGCCCGGAGCGGGCCTCTTGGCGTGCCGGGGTCTGTGCCGCCGGCCGGGCCGGACCAGCAGGACGGTCAGGGCCGCCACCGCGACCGCCTGCGCCCAGGCGGCGGTGGTCTTGTCGGTGGACCAGATCGGCTCGTACATGTTTGGCAGCGGGCCGTGGGCGCCGACGTCCACGTAGCGGTAGAGGAGGATCGCGGCGAGCCCGGCGGCGGCGGTGAGCCAGGCGAAGGCGTCGCCGGCCCGATGACGCCAGAGCAGGACGAGGACGACCGCGAGACTCGCCGCGGCTGCCTCGGCGCGGAACAGGGTCCCTTGGCTGATGTCCGCGGTGACGGCGTCGTACTGGCCGGCGAGGCGGGCGTGCACGGCGGCGTCCACGGCCAGCCCGGCCGCCGCGAGCAGGCGCAGGACGGCGTTGACGGCTCGTCCGCGGCGCGCGGTGCCAGGGGCGGGGCCGGCCATGGCGGGTACCTCCGGGATCGGTGGAGCGAATCGGTGGGGCGGGTCGGTGGAGCGGGTCAACCGACGGTGAGGGTGCCGTGCATGAACGGGTGGATGGTGCAGATGTAGGGGTGGCTGCCGGGGTGGGCCGGTGCGGTGAAGGTCGCCGACTTGCCCGGGGCGATGGTGCCGGTGTCGAAGGACTTGTCGGACGCCGTGAGGGTATGGGAGGCGGAGTCCTCGTTGGTGACGGTCACCGTTTCGCCGGGCCGCACGGTGAAGTCGGCCGGCTCGAACAGGAAGTTCTTGATCGTCACCTGCACGGCGCCGCTGCTGGTCGTGCCCGACGGCGACGGAGTGCCGGTGGCGGACGCGCTCGCGGTGGTGGCGCTCGCGGTGGCTGTGCTCGCGGTGCTTGAGCTCGCGGTGGCCGTGCTTGCGGTGGCTGTGCCTGCGGCACTTGTGCTCGCGGTGCCCGAGCTCGCACCGCCGCTTCCTGAGTTGCTGCTGGAGCAGGCGCCGAGGGCAGCGGCGATGAGCAGGGCGCCGGCGGCCCGGAGCAGTCGGGAGGTGGTCACGGGGCTCCGTTCGAAGGGGGGTGAGAAGGACCGTCGCACCGGCGGGGCCGGCGGCGTGCCGGGCCGTCGCAGCGGTGACGACGTCAGGGCTCCCGCCTCACCTTCTGCACGGCCCGCCCGCTGAACGGTTCGCCCCTTCGGGAACCGGCGCCGAACCACTCCCCCGGGTGACCGCTGGAGGTCCGGACGGCGGACGGACGGCGAAGGTCCGGACGGCGGACCGACGGCGGCATGGCGCGTGTCCGCCGGAGCCCCCACGGCAGGCCGCTCCGGCGGGCACGCCAACGGTCGGCGCCCCGCGTTTGCCGCGCCCACAGCGCCGGGTTCTGCTGGAGGGGAGGGAGTGACGGCGCCGCGGCCGGCGGCTTCGCGTCCCAGCCGCAGGAGAGCCGAGATGTCCCGGTCACAGCCCGCAACCACGGACGGGGCTGTCGCACGGCACCCCCGCACCCGCCGACAGCCCCGTCGAGGCGCCAGGTGCCCGGCGGTCCTAGGCCTGGTCGCCTCGGCCGGCCTCTGGACGGCGTGCGGACCGGCCGGCGCCGCCGCCACGCACGCCGAGGCCTTCCCCGCCCCGGCCCATGTGGTGGTCGTGGTCCTGGAGAACCACCAGGAGTCGCAGATCATCGGCAACCCCGACGCCCCCTTCATCAACTCCCTGGCGAGTGGGGGCGCCGTCCTCACCGACTCACGCGCGGTCACCCACCCCAGCCAGCCGAACTACTACGCCCTCTTCTCCGGGGACACCCAGGGCGTCACCGACGACCACTGCATCACCCCCGGCTTCAGCAACGCGGCCAACCTCGCAACGGAGCTCGCGGACGCCGGCCACAGCTGGGGCAGCTACAACGAGGACCTGCCCGGCCAGGGCGACACCACCTGCCGCAGCGGCCTGTACGCGCAGAAGCACAACCCCTGGTTCGGCTTCGGCAACGTCCCCACGGACACCGCGCACACCTTCGAGAGCTTCCCGCAGGACTTCGGGCAGCTGCCGGACGTCTCCTTCGTCATACCGAATCTCTGCAACGACATGCACGACTGCCCGGTGGCCACCGGGGACAGCTGGCTCAAGGACAAGCTCGGCGGCTACGCGGACTGGGCGCAGCAGAACGACAGCCTGCTGATCGTCACCTTCGACGAGGACGACTCGCACGGCACGGACAACCGCATCCCCACCGTGCTCCACGGCCGGCCGGTCGCTCCGGGGAGCACGAGCGGCACCCGCTACGACCACTACGACGTGCTGCACACCATCGAGTCCATGTTCGGCACCGCGCACGCCGGCCACTCGGTGACGGCGTCCGACATCACCGGCATCTGGAGGTGACGGGCAGGCGCCGCGAGGAGCGTTCCCTCCCGGCGCACGCTGCGGTGCGGCCCCGGCAGAGCTGCCGCCCCCGGCCGGGCCGCTCGCGACCGGCCCGGCCGGGCTTCTGCGGTGCCCCTACCCGTGGTGGCCGAGGACCGTGCCGAGGGCCGCGAGGGCTGTTTCCAGTTCCTCCCGCGTGATCGTCAGGGGCGGGGCGAGCCGGATGGTGGCGCCATGGGTGTCCTTGACCAGGACGCCCTCGCCCAGGAGCCGCTCGCTGATCTGGCGGCCCGTCCCGATCTCGGGGTCGATGTCCACCCCGGCCCACAGGCCGCGGGCCCGGTAGCCGGTCACTCCCCTCCCGTTCAGGGCCTCCAGGCCGCTGCGCAGGACCTCGCCCAGCTCGGCCGCGCGGCGCTGGAACTCGCCGGTGGCCAGCAGCCCGACCACGGCCGAACCGACCGCGGCCGCCAGCGGGTTCCCGCCGAAGGTGGAGCCGTGCTCGCCGGGGTGCAGCACGCCGAGGACCTCGCGGCGGGCGACCACCGCGGAGACGGGGACGATGCCGCCGCCGAGCGCCTTGCCGAGGAGCAGGACGTCCGGCACGACGGATTCGTGGTCGACGGCCAGGGTGCGGCCGGTCCGGCCGAGGCCGGACTGGATCTCGTCCGCGATGAAGAGGCAGCCCGCACGCCGGGTCAGTTCACGGACGCCGGTGAGGTAGCCGTCGTCGGGGATCACGACACCGGCCTCGCCCTGGATGGGTTCGATCAGGACGGCGGCCGTCGTCTCGTCGATCGCCGCTTCGAGTGCGGCGAGGTCGTTGTAGGGGACGATGCGAAAGCCCGGGGCGAAGGGGCCGAACCCGGCGCGGGCGGTGTCGTCGGTGGAGAAGCCGACGATGGTGGTCGTGCGGCCGTGGAAGTTCTCGGCGGCGACGACGATCGTCGCCCGGTCCGGGGCCACGCCCTTGACGTCGTACGCCCACTTGCGGGCGATCTTGATGCCGCTCTCCACCGCCTCGGCGCCGGTGTTCATCGGGAGGACCATGTCGAGGCCGGTCAGTCCGGCCAGCGCCTCGGCGAAGCCGGCGAGGCGGTCGTGGTGGAAAGCCCGGGAGGTCAGGGTGAGCCGGTCGAGCTGGCGGTGCGCGGCCTCGACCAGCACCGGGTGACGGTGGCCGAAGTTGAGCGCCGAGTAGCCGGCCAGCAGGTCGAGGTAGCGCCGGCCCTCGACGTCCTCGACCCAGACGCCTTCGGCGCGGGCGACGACCACGGGCAGCGGGTGGTAGTTGTGCGCGAGGACGGGTTCCTCCGCCCGGATGAGCTCGGCCGAGGAGCGCGGTGCGCGGCCGGGGGAGGCCATAGCGGGAGAGGCGGGGGCGGTGGAGGCGGTCATGGGCGGATCTCCTGGGTGCAGCACGTGATACCACCGCCGGCCTTGTGGAACTCCGACAGGAGGGGTTCCTCCGTTTCCGGTGAGGTGGTGATCGGGTTGCCTCAACGGTAGGAATCCACGCAGCCGCGCGACAAGGCGTCTGCGCTGCTCAGGTACGCACGAATGCTGCGTTCGGGGGCAGGTCAGCGCGCGTTCGTTGCGCGGCCGGGCGCGGCCCGCTCGCCCGGGCGGCCCACGCCGGCCTCCGGGCTCTCCGGCAGCAGGTGGGAGAGGACCAGGGAGCTGATCGTCTTGCGGACGAAGGGCTCGTTCCTGATGCGTTCCAGCACCTCCTCGAAGTGCCCGACGTCGGTGGCCCTGATGTGCAGCAGCGCGTCGGCGGCGCCGGTCACCGTCATGGCGGCCGTGATCTCCGGGTAGTCGCGCACGACCTCCGCGAGGCGCCTGGGCGGCGCGGCACTGTCGCAGTACACCTCCACGTACGCCTCGGTGCGCCAGCCGAGGGCCGCCGGTCTGACGGTGGCGCTGAACCCGGTGATCACGCCGTCCTTGCGCATCCGGTCGACCCGGCGTTTGACCGCGCTGGCCGACAGGCCGACCGAAGCGCCGATCTCCGCGAAGCTCGCCCTGGCGTTGTCGATCAGGGCGTTGACGATTCTGCGGTCCAGCTCGTCGAACTGCGCTGCTTCGCTGGTCATACTGGGTCCTCCCGGGCCGGCGGTCGGCTCCCGACCCTAGCCGGACGCGGCACCGCCCGGATCCGCCGCCTCGGCGGATCCGGGTCGACACCGGGCGCGCCCGACGGCGGCCCGGACCGGCGGAGCGCGCGAACGGGTGAACCACGGCCGGGCCAGCGCAGCCGGGTGGAGCGCAGGCGCTCAGCGGAGGGCGGCCGGGGATTCGGCGTTGCGGGCGAGCAGGGTCGGCCGGCCGCTGCCGTCCGCCGGGACGGTCCAGACGTCCGCGCCCGTCCCGGGGTGGGGGAGGCCGTAGGCGAGCGTGGTGTCGTCGAGCCAGGCCGGTTGGTCGTCGACGCTGCGGGTCTCGGCGACCGGGAGCTCGGCGAGGTCGGCCAGGCGCAGCACGGTCAGGCGCCAACTTCCGTCGGGCAGGCGCCTCTTGTAGGCCAGCCGGGTGCCGTCGGGGGCGAGCGACGGGCATTCCACGTTGTCCTTGACGGTGTGCAGGCTGCGGGCTGCGAAGTCTCCTGCCACGAGGGAGCGGTGGCCGTCGGCGGACATGGTGGCGTAGAAGCGGTTGTCGTCGGCGGTGAAGGTGACGCCCCAGAAGTTGGCGTCGGGGGCCGGTTGGTGGCCGTCCACCGTGAAGTTCTCCAGGTTGCCGACGAGGGTGTCGGTGCGGGTGTCGAGGATGCCGGAGCGGGTGGAGAAGCGGCCGCCGTTGTAGGAGTCGCCGGTGACGAAGACGGTCCAGGAGACCATGCGTCCGCCGGCGGAGACCCGGGCCCGGCTGGGCACGCCGTTCAGCGGGAGGCTGCTCTGCTCGCGCAGATCGCGGCCGAGGACGGTGACCTGGAAGGAGCCGGGGCTCTCGCGCAGGCAGACGCCGGTCCCGGCTGCCGCGTACACGCGGGCGCAGGGCAGGGCCGACTGGACCCGCCGACCGTCGGGCGTCTGCACGGCGAGGCGCCCGGTGCCGGTGTCGCGGATCAGCAGGCCGGGGCCGTCCAGGGTGGGGGCGGGGCCGGCCGGGGCGGGGCCGGGTGCGGCCCGCAGCAGGGTGTAGCCGACGGCGACGACGGTGAGCAGGAGGGTGGCGGCCAGGGCGGTGAGGATGCGCCAGTTCACGGCGATGAGCGTCCTTCGAGCAGGGGTGCGGAGGCGGCGAGGGCGGTGGCGAGGGCGGCGGCGGCGCCGAGGCAGGCGGCGGCCGTGCCCCAGCTCTGCCAGGCCAGGCCGAACAGCATCGAGGAGCAGAGGCCGGCGAGGGCCTGTCCGGTCTGGAGGAGGGCGAGTCCGCTGGTGCGCAGGTCGCGAGGGAGCAGCGGACCGGCGAGGGCCATCAGCACGCCGTCGGTGGCGGCGTAGAACGAGCCGTGCAGGAGCAGGATCAGCGGGACGAGGAGGGCCGGGGAGCCGGGGCCGAGGGCGAGGAGCACCTGAACGGTGATGACGGCGCCGTAGCCGGCGAGGACCACCGGCCGCCGGCCGACCCGGTCGGCGAGCCGTCCGAGCGGCGCGGCCAGCCCCAGGTAGGCGAGGGCGGAGCCGACGGCCAGGAGCGGGAAGGCGGTCAGGGGCAGGTCGTCGCGGCGCTGGAGGATCAGGTAGACGAAGCCGTCCCCGACGGTCGTCGCGGCGAGCAGTGCGGCCGCCGTGCACAGCCTGCGGAACGGCCGGTGGCGCAGCAGTGCGAGCGCGGCGCCGAACCGGACCCGGCCCGGCCGGAGCGGCTCGCGGTGGTCGCGGACGAAGAGCGCCAGCAGCACGACTCCCAGCAGGGCGAAGCAGAGGCTGACGAGGAACACCGCGTCGTAGGAGCGGCTGGAGCCCGCCAGGGCGAGGACGCCGACCGCGACGAGCGGCCCGGCGAACGCGCCGAGGCTGTCCATGGCCCGGTGCGCGCCGAAGGCCCGGCCGAGCCGGTCGGCGGGTACGGACAGGGTGATGAGGGCGTCCCTGGGTGCGGTGCGCAGGCCTTTGCCGGTGCGGTCGGCGGCCAGGACGGCGCTGATCGCGGCGGGCGCGGCGCCTACCAGCAGCAGGCCGGCCTTGGCGGCCGCCGAGAGGCCGTAGCCGAGTCCGGCGACGAGTTTGCGGCGCCGGTACCGGTCGGCCGCGTAGCCGCCGAGGAGCCGGGTGAGGGCGGTCGACCCGGTGAAGAGCCCGTCGAGCAGGCCGTACTGGCCGGTGCTCAGGTGGAGGCCGAGGACGAGGTAGGCGGGCAGGACGGAGCCGACCATCTCGGCGGAGATGTCGGTGACCAGGCTGACCAGGCCGAGGGCGAGGACGTTGCCGGCGAGGATCTGCCGGGCCGGGGCCCCCGTGGCAGGGGCCCCGGCCCGTACGTGGGCGAGGTACATCAGCTCAGCGTGAGATCGTCGAACCAGGTGATGCTGGGGTCACCCGGGTAGTTGTCGTCGTGGTTGACCAACTGCACGGTGTAGGAGTGGCCGGGGGTGAGCGTGTCGGTGACCTGCTGCCAGCCGCCGTTCGCGATGCAGGTCCTGGGCAGCGGGGTGGCCGTCGTGCCACTGGTGTTGTGCCGGACGACGACGCTGGCCCAGGCGTAGTCGACGGTGTCCCGGCAGTCGCCCTTCCACCAGACGGTGAGCCTGGTGATGCCGGGCGGGGCGGTGAAGGTCTGGGTGAGGACGGAGTCGCCGTCGGTCGGTCCGGTGGCCCCTGCCGCGGCGCTGTAGGCGCCGGAGTGCGCGGCGTCGGCGATGGCGGTGGTGCCGGTGCGGGTCCAGCCGTTGAAGGTGCCGTACTCGAAGCCGCCGTTGACGACGCCCGTGGGGGTGGTGGGAGTCGGGGTGGGCGTGCCGGTGGGGGTCGGGCTCGGGGTGGGTGAGGTGGTCCACACGTCGGTGACCGGGGTGGCGGTCGCCGCGCTGCCGATGGGGGCGAGGCCATAGGCGTCCTCGATCGTGCGCAGCACGTTGTAGTGGTCGATCCGTTGGGAGGAGGAGGCACCGGGGCGGACCTTCTCGCCGACGAAGACGGTGGCGATCTGGTTGAGCGAGCTGAAGTTGTCCTCGTCGAAGGTGACGATCAGCAGGCTGTTGTGGGTCTTGGCCCACTGGGCGTACCCGTCGAGGTTGTCGCGCAGCCAGGTGTCGCCGGTGGCGGGTTCGCAGTCATGCATGTCGTTGCACATGTCGGGCACGACGAAGGAGACGGTCGGCAGCTGGCTGTAGTCGGTGGGGAAGGTGCTGTACGGCACGCTGGCGGAGGCCGGGACGTTGTCGAAGTCGGCCCAGGGGTTGTGCTTGCGCACGTAACTCTTGTCGCTGCTGCTGCAGCCGGTGTAGCCGGTGGAGGGCAGGCCCTCGGAGTAGCCCTTGAAGGTGTGGCCGGCGCCGATGAGCTGGCTGCCGAGGTTGGCCTTGCCGGTGAAGTTCTTCGGGCAGGAGTCGTCCTTGACCCCTTGCTGGGAGCCGGAGAACAGGGCGATGTAGTTGCCCTGGCTGGGGTGGTCGACGCCGAACGAGCGGGTGAAGCTCGCGCCCTGCTGGGCAAGGGAGTTGAGATAGGGGACGGCCGGGTTGCCGATGATCTTCGCGTAGTCCTTGTTCTCGAACAGGACGACGACGACGTGGTCGGGCTGCGGCACCGCGGTGGCTGCGGCGGCCGCGGAACGGGCGCTGGAGGAGGAGGCGGCCGAACGGGCGGCGGACGCGCCGGCGCCCATGGCCGCGCCGGCGCCGGCGAGGGCGATCACGAAGGCCACCACCGCCGTGACCACCGGCCTGCTTCTCGGCACGGCCTTGATTCCGGGCACAGCCCGGGTTCTCGGCACGGCCCGGGTTCTGGGCACGGGCTTGCTGCTCCGCATGGACTGCTCCTCTGCCGTGGGGGCGGTTGTCGCGGACATGGTGGAGCGAGCCGTACGGGAGCGGTAGCGTTCGCGTCGCCGCCGGACACCTCGGCGCGCGGCCGCCGGCCGCGCTGCCTGGACGAACGGGCGGCCGCACTGAAAATCCAGTACCGGCGAGTAACCAGGGGATCAGCGATCGACGACCTCCACCGAGCCCTGCGCGGCGGACCGTTCCACACCGCCCTGCGCTCGGCCATCACGGCCCGCGGGCTCAGCCTGGAGCGGCTGCACGAGCGGCTCGCCGCGGCCGGGCTCCCGGTCAGCGTCTCCACACTGAGCAACTGGCAGCGCGGCCGGAGCCGGCCCGGGCGCCCGGAGAGCCGGCGCGCGGTGGCCGCACTGGAGGGCCTGCTGGACCTGCCCGCCCGTTCGCTCACCGGCCTGCTGGACGAGCCGGCACACCGGGGCCGCCGGCCGCTCGCCCCCTCCCCCGGCACCCCCGTACTGCCGGCGAGCCGGCTGCGGGCCCGGCTGGAAGCGCCCGCCGAGCCCGAACTCGACGTCCTCGCCGTCCAGGACGACGTCACCGTCACGGGCACGGGCTGGGCGTGCGCCACCCGGACCGTCGTCCGGGCCCGCCGCCCCGGGGTGACCCGGCACGTGGTGCTCAGCCACGTCGGCGGCGACGCGCTCCCCGAGATCCAGGCGGGGCGCGACTGTACGCTCGGCCGCGTGCACGTCGACCGGGTGGCAGGGCTGATCGGCGCCGAGCTCGTCTTCGGCGCGCTCGGGCGCGGCGAAACCTTCGCCGTCGAGTACGTCATGACGTCCGCCGAGCCCGAGCGGTACTACGGGCACTGGTTCCGCACCGGCGGGCAGCACTACGAGCTGACCCTGCGCTTCACCCCCGAGGCGGGGGTGCGGCGGGCCCACCGGATCTGGCGGCTCGACCCGCGCTCACCGCACAAGGACACGGCCGCGCTGCGGCTCATCGACGGCCGCCTCGCGCACCTCGCGGACTTCGACCTCTCCCCCGGCTTCCACGGCATCCGGTGGACGGTCTGAGCGCCCGCCGCCCTCCTCGGGCGCGGGCCGGCCGCCGACGAGGGACCGGGCCGGGGTCCGGACCTGCCGCCCCGCGGCCCGGCCGACCGTGGCCGCGACGGCGCCGGACCGGCCGGGCCTGCCGCCCCGGCATTTCGGAGGCATACCCACCTCTTGCATGACCATGCGAGATCATGCATACTCTTCCCATGTCCAAGGTCCTCACCTCCCTTCCCGCCGGCGAGCGCGTCGGCATCGCCTTCTCCGGCGGCCTCGACACCTCGGTCGCGGTCGCGTGGATGCGCGACAAGGGCGCCGTCCCCTGCACCTACACCGCCGACATCGGCCAGTACGACGAGCCCGACATCGCGTCGGTCCCCGGCCGTGCGCAGACCTACGGCGCCGAGATCGCGCGCCTGGTCGACTGCCGCGCGGCACTGGTCGAGGAGGGCCTGGCCGCGCTCACCTGCGGCGCGTTCCACATCCGCTCCGGCGGGCGCGCCTACTTCAACACCACCCCGCTCGGCCGCGCCGTCACCGGCACCCTCCTCGTCCGGGCGATGCTCGAGGACGACGTCCAGATCTGGGGCGACGGCTCGACCTTCAAGGGCAACGACATCGAGCGGTTCTACCGGTACGGCCTGCTCGCCAACCCGCACCTGCGCATCTACAAGCCCTGGCTGGACGCGGACTTCGTGACCGAGCTCGGCGGCCGCAAGGAAATGTCGGAGTGGCTCCTCGCCCACGACCTGCCCTACCGCGACAGCACGGAGAAGGCGTACTCCACCGACGCCAACATCTGGGGCGCCACCCACGAGGCCAAGACCCTGGAGCACCTCAACACCGGTGTCGAGACCGTCGACCCGATCATGGGCGTGCGGTTCTGGGACCCGTCCGTCGAGATCGCCGCCGAGGACGTGACGATCGGCTTCGACCAGGGCCGCCCGGTCACGATCAACGGCAAGACCTTCGCCACCCCGGTCGACCTGGTGATGGAGGCCAACGCCATCGGCGGCCGCCACGGCCTGGGCATGTCGGACCAGATCGAGAACCGGATCATCGAGGCGAAGAGCCGCGGCATCTACGAGGCGCCCGGCATGGCCCTGCTGCACGCCGCCTACGAGCGCCTGGTCAACGCGATCCACAACGAGGACACCCTCGCCCAGTACCACAACGAGGGCCGGCGCCTCGGCCGGCTGATGTACGAGGGCCGCTGGCTGGACCCGCAGGCCCTGATGATCCGTGAGTCGCTGCAGCGCTGGGTCGGCGCCGCCGTCACCGGCGAGGTGACGCTGCGGCTGCGGCGCGGCGAGGACTACTCGATCCTCGACACCACCGGCCCCGCCTTCAGCTACCACCCGGACAAGCTCTCCATGGAGCGCACCGAGGACTCGGCGTTCGGCCCGGTCGACCGGATCGGCCAGCTCACCATGCGCAACCTCGACATCGCCGACTCCCGCGCCAAGCTGGAGCAGTACGCCCGGCTCGGCCTGATCGGCGACGCCAACCCCGCCGTCGGTGCCGCCCAGGCGGCCGCGACCGGGCTGATCGGCGCCATGCCGCAGGGCGGCGCCGAGGCCATCGCCTCCCGCGGCGAGGTCTCCGGTGCCGACGAGCTGCTCGACCGCGCCGCGATGGAGTCCGGCACGGACTGACCTGCGTACCGCAGACGAAGGGGCCCGGCTCACTGCCGGGCCCCTTCGTTGCTTCTGTCGGCCGTTGCTGCCGTCAGCCGTTCGTCTCGTCGGCCGTTGCTGCCGTCGGCTGCGCTTCCGGCGGCCGGTCAGCGCTTGACGGCAACTCCCGCGTAGGCGGGGGCCGCCTGCTGCCAGCCCTGCGGCAGGTCCGCCTGCGGCCGCCACAGTGGCAACTGCACCAGGCCCGGGTCGACCAGCTCGAAGTCGCCGAAGAACTCCTGCACCTCGGGGCGGGTCCGCAGGACCAGCGGGGAGCTCGCCCGGCTGTAGACCCTCGTCGTCTCGGCGACCGCCTCGGCCGACATGAAGTCCTGCGTCCCGTGCGAGAGGATCAGCAGGCTGCCCGGCGCCAGCGCGTCCCGCAGCCGGGCCACCGTCTCGGCGGCGCCTTCCTCGTCCCGGACGAAGTGCAGCACCGCCACCAGCATCAGGGCCACCGGCCGGGAGAGGTCGAGCGCCTCCTTCAGGCCCGGGTCGCCGAGGATCGCCTGCGGATCCCGCAGGTCGGCGTGGAGGACGGTGGTGTGACCGGCCGGGTGGTGGGCCAGCAGCGCGCGCGAGTGGGTGAGGACGATCGGGTCGTTGTCGACGTACACGACCCGGGCGTCCGGGGCCACCCGGTGGGCGACCTCGCCGGTGCTGCCCACCGCCGGGATCCCGGTGCCGATGTCCAGGAACTGGCGGACCCCCTGGCCGACCGCGAACTCCACCGCGCGCCCGAGGAACTCACGGTTGATCCGCGCCCCGAGCCGGGCGTCGGGCATGGCCGCGATGACCTTCTCGGCGGCCTCCCGGTCGGCCGGGAAGTTGTCCTTCCCGCCGAGGTAGTAGTCGTACATCCGCGCGGGGTGCGGGATCCCGGTGTTCAGCTCCGCCGGCGGCTGCCACTTCCCCGTCACCGCCTGCCCCGGCCCGCCGAGCACCGCATCGTCCCACATGAGTTCTCCCCGCGATCCATGACGTCAAGTCACCTCATCCTAACCAGGGCCACCTTCGGCCCGCCGGGACCCCGGGAGACGTACTGTGCGGGGTCGCCGCCGGCCGGCGCTCACGGCCCGGCCGGGGTGACGTCCAGGACGGCCTTGCCGCGGATCCGGCGGGCGACGAGGGCGTCGGCTGCCTCGTGGGCCCGGGACCAGGGGCCGCGCCAGCCGATCTGCGGGTCGAGCCGGCCCGTCTCCACCAAGTGGAGGAGGTAGGCGAGGTCGTTCCCGAAGGGGGTGCTCACGTTGAAGTTCTCCAGGCGGCCCCGCGGACTGTCGATGCGAGCCTGTTCGAAGTCGATGACGGTCGGCTCGCCGGAGGCCTTCCCGATGGCCTGGACGACACCGTCGGGTTCGAGGCGGCCGAACGCCTCGGCCAGTTGGCCGCCGCCGACGTTGTCGAGCACGCCGTACACGGGCGCGGACAGCTCGGCCGGGCCGTGGACGATCTCGTCTGCGCCCAGCTCGTACAGGCCCTCCGCACGGGCCGGGCCGCCGACCGAGGCGATGACGTGCGCGCCTGCCAGGGCGGCGAGTTGGACGGCGAAGCGCCCCACACCGCCCGAGGCTCCGGTGACCAGCACCCGGCGGCCGAGGACCGGGCCCAGGCGGCGGAGCGCCTGGAGTGCGGTGACGCCGGCCACCGGGAGCGCGCTCGCCGTGCCGAGGTCGACGCCGTCGGGCACGACGGCCAGCTCGGTGGTGTCCACCGCGCGCAGCCGGGCCCACGCCCCGCCCCAACCGAAGGTGACCACCCGCGCCCCGGCCGGCGGGCCCGAACCGTCGGCGGCCGGCCGGACGACGACACCGGCGGCGTCCCATCCGGAGACGTGGCCGGGCCTGGTCCGGGGGGACCGGTAGACGATCTCGCCGAAGTTGAAGGAGATCGCGGCGACTTCGACCAGCGCCTGCCCGGGCCCGGGCTCCGGGTCCGGAGCTTCGCCGAGGCTCAACTGCTGCGGGGCGTGCGGGTCGTGGACGAGGGCCTTCATGACGGTCCTTTCGGTCAGGGCCCGGCGCCGGGGCCGCCCAGGGGCGACCTGGGCCCGGCGCCGGGGCCGGTGGAGCGAGCCGTTCTCGCTCACGGGGACCACCCTGCCGGGAGCCGCGCACGATCCGCCGACGGTCCACGCACGCCCACGCGCGGGGCGCCTCATGCCGAAAGCGGGGGGTGTGTGTTGTGCAGAACGCAGTTCTCCGTGTGGGGGGGGAGCAGGAGGGAGGGACGTGAGTAGACGGGCAGCGAACCATCACCCCTTGCCG
>NZ_JBVJCO010000001.1:462820-482639 GCF_055588525.1 Kitasatospora sp. NPDC041988 | reverse complement strand
CGCACACCCCCCCCCCACCCCCCACCCCCCCCCCCCCCCCCCCCCCCCCCCCCCCCCCCCCCCCCCCCCCCCCCCCCCCCCCCCTCCCCCCCCCCCCCCCCCCCCCCGCTTCTCGGGGTGGTGGGGGAACCGGCGGCCGGGCTGCGGTCAGACGGCCGTCGAAGCGCCGCTCGTGGCGGCCGGCTTGAGCGGGCCCGTCCATTCCAGGGCCGAGCTGTAGTAGCAGAGGGCGTCGTGGTCGCCGGGCAGCCACCACGAGGCCGCCGACGGGTAGTAGAAGCCAACCCTGGTGCCCTGGGGAAGGTCTGTGACCGTCCTGTGCTCCGCGCAGAGGCGCTTCGCGGCCTGCCCCACGACGGCCCCGCCGGGGTAGGCCAGCCCGCCGGGGATGTGGACCACCGCGTACACCTCGAACCGGTGTGCCTGGTCGCACGGGACGATCTGGTAGTCCTTCACTCCCTTGTCATCCCGCGTCGGGATGCGGTTGGCGGCGCAGTCGCCCTCCTTGAGATACCACGGGCCCGCCCGGCCCGCGTACTTCGGCCGGCCGTCGGGGCCACGCTCCGGGCCGGCCGAGAAGTCGTGGACGAGGAATGCCAACAGGCCCGCCACCACACAGGTGGCCAGCACCCACGTCCACGCGAGGACGAGACCGGCGACCGCGGCCACGAACCCGCGCTGCCCGCGGCGCGCGATCCTGCGGAAGGCCCCGATGGCGAGGCCCAGTGACACCAGCGAGAGCGGCGGGACGAACCCGACGACGCCGACCACGAGCGAGGTGACGGCGAGCCCGCTCAGCTTCTTCTCGGCCGGACGGCGGGCCGCCCCCGGCGGCGGCCAACCCTCGGCGCCGGGCACACCGGGAGCCTGCCGGGGCGCCGGAGGTGCGAAGGGGTCGGCGCCGCCCGGCGGCTGCCCGGGCGTGGCGGAGGACGGGCCGTCGAGGTGCTGCGACACTGGCTGGTTCCCGGTGAGATCGGAGGACGCGGCCCTTCCCGACGAACCGCGCCGCGAATATAGCCGATCATCTGATCGCGGATCATCCACGCTCCGGCCAGCGGCCCCCTGGCCGCCCGCCTCAGCCGTCGGCCGGCGGCTGAGGCCGGTGGCCTGGGGGCGGGCGGACCTGACGCCGTGTGAGCATAGGATCCGATGGTCCGCAGACCACCGACCCCCACGGGAGGCACCCCCTCATGTCCGACCAGCGCGTCGTCGTCATCACCGGCGGCGGTACCGGCATCGGTGCCGCCACCGCCCGACTGCTGCGCGCCGAGGGGCACCAGGTGGTGATCTCCGGGCGGCGCTCCGAGCCGCTGGAGCGCATCGCCCGCGAGACCGGCGCCATCGCCCACGTCTCCGACACCACCGACCCCGAGGACGTCGAGGCCCTCGTCGAGGCGGCCGTCTCCACCTTCGGCCGGCTCGACGGGCTCGTGCTCAACGCCGGGGTCGGCCGTGGCGGCTCGGTGGGGGACGTCACCCTCGAAGACTGGGAGCTGGTGATGCGGACCAACGTCACCGGCCCGTTCCTCCTCCTGCGGGCCGCGCTGCCGCACCTGCTGCGGTCCCGGGGAGCCGTCGTGGCGGTCGCCTCCGTCTCCGCCCTGCGCAACGGGGCCGCCAACGCCGCCTACGCCACCTCGAAGGCCGCGCTGCTCCAGCTCTGCCGCTCGCTCGCCGTCGACTACGGCCACCTCGGGCTCCGGGCCAACACCGTCTGCCCGAGCTGGGTGCGTACGGAGATGGCGGACCGCCCGATGGCCCGCTTCGCGGACCGGGAAGGGCTGGCCGGAGGCGTGGACGAGGCCTACCGCGAGGCCACCCGGCTCACCCCGGCGGGCCGCCCCGGCGAGCCCGCGGAGGTGGCCTCGGCCATCGGCTGGCTGCTGTCGCCGGCGGCCGGCTATGTGACCGGCGCGGTGCTCACGGTCGACGGCGGGGTCACCGCCCTCGACCCGGGCACCGCGGCCTTCGACTTCCGGATCGAGCCGCGCCGCCCGCACTGATCCGGGGCCGCCCGGCACTGAACCGTCGGGTGCGCCGCGCCGTCGGGAGCAGCCGCCGTTCGACGACGCCGGACGGGCCGGCTGCCTCATGCCCCCGCTTCCCCCTCGTCCTGCTCCTTCCCCCCGCTCTGCGCCGCGGGACGCCATGTGGTGTGG
Organism: Kitasatospora sp. NPDC041988; assembly: GCF_055588525.1. Lineage (NCBI taxonomy): Bacteria > Bacillati > Actinomycetota > Actinomycetes > Kitasatosporales > Streptomycetaceae > Kitasatospora > Kitasatospora sp. NPDC041988. The sequence continues at coordinate 480,477 of NZ_JBVJCO010000001.1, read as the reverse complement.
CGCAGCACGATCTGCTCGGGGCAGACGGCGCTGAGGAAGCGGCCGACGCTGGTCGCCAGGCGCTCCTCGGCCAGCGAGTAGAGGATGCGGTTGCCGTCCCGGCGCTCGGTGACCAGGCCGGCCCCCTTGAGCACGCCGAGGTGGCGGGAGATGGACGGCGCGCTGATCGAGAACCGGCCCGCGATCTCACCTGCCGCGAGCTCCCCGCCCCTGAGGTCCTCCAGGATCTGACGCCTGGTCGGATCGGCGAGTGCGCGGAAGACGCCCGCCTCGTCCTGAGCTTCTGTCACGGACCACATTTAGCATCTTGGCTAAGTGTCTAACAAGCGCCGAGCGGCCGTCGGGCCCGGTCTCGACGACGAGGGCGCGGTCAGCCGGGCATCATGCCCATCTGCCGCATCATGGCCACCGCGTCCCAGCTCCACCAGCCTTCCTTGACCTTGCCGTCCTCGAAACGGAACACCGTCATCCCGGCGGCCTCGATGGTCCGGTTGCTGGCCTTCAGGCCCATGTACTCACCGATGTGGGTGCCGCGCCAGATCCAGCGAGTGGCCACCTGGTCACCCTCGGCGATCTGGCTCTGGATGTCGAAGGTGAAGTCGAAGGCCCTGCGGTAGCCCTCGATCATGTCCTTGACGGCCGCCGGGCCGACCGTGTCACCGTCCATCGACGGGTCGTGATCGCGGTAGTCCGTCGCGAGCAGCTCGTACAGCGCGGACATGTCCCCGCGCGCGGGGTCGAGCAGCAGCCGGCGGGCCGCCGCCTTCTGGAGCTGCTCGTCGCGGACCAGGTCCAGGTTGGTGAAGGTCGGCGGCTCCTGGCAGAGCGCGACCATCTCGCGGAAGATCCGGTCGGTCTCGGGCAGCCCGGAGTTGCGCATCGCCGCCTCATAGGACGGGAACTCCACGATCTCCACGATGTGCCGGGCATCCGCCCGGTCCGCGCCCACCATCGCATGGGTGGCGGTGCGCCGGCCCTGGCTCTGCTCGATCCAGGTGTCCATCAGCCGGTTGAGCTCGTCCGGCCGCTCCGTGCGGCACTCGACGATCTGTACAAAGGTCATCGCCGACCTCCCGATCACTCCCCCTGCTGGCTGCCGTCCGCGATCGCGCCGCCTTCCACTCTCCTCCTGCCGCCGCTTGGTCACCACAAGGAGGCACGGCCCGCCCGCCCCGGTGCCCTGGTAGGTTCGCGAACGGCGGCCCGCAGACGGGCCGCCGCCGGCGAGGCAGGTGCCGCTCTCGGCCGGCGCGGAGGACGCCCACGGGAGACCGCATGACCCCCGGCCAGCAACCGGTCGACTTCACGAGCCCGGTCGACTTCACCGAGCAGGCCGCGCACCTCGCGGGGCGCTCGCTCGACGTGCGCTGGATCCACGGCTCCGAGTCGGCGAAGCACAACACCGACCCCGAGCTCCAGGTCCACCACCACGACGAGCACACCGTCATCCTGCGGCAGAACAAGGCGGTCAACTACGAAGCGCCGTTCCTGTTCCTGCTGTTCGGCAACGAGCGCGCCGTACTGATCGACACCGGGGCCACCGCGTCCCCCGCGTACTTCCCGCTGCGCCGCGTCGTCGACGAGCTGGTCGCGGACTGGCTCGCCCGCCACCCGCGCGCCGGTTACCGGCTGCTCGTCCTGCACACCCACGGCCACGGCGACCACATCGCGGGGGACGCCCAGTTCGCCGACCGCCCGGACACCGAGGTGGTGGACGCCGGGCTCGGGACCGTCCGGGCGTTCCTCGGCCTGGGCGACGACCCCGACGTGCCGGCCCGGCTGGACCTCGGCGGCCGGGTGCTCACCTGCCTGACGAGCCCGGGCCACCACGAGGCCGCGATCACCTACTACGACCCGTTCACCGGGTTCCTGCTGACCGGCGACACCGTCTACCCGGGCCGCCTGTACGTCGCCGACTGGGACGCCTACGTGGCGACGATCGACCGGCTGATCGCCTTCGCGGCCGCCCACCCGGTCAGCCACGTGCTCGGCTGCCACGTCGAGATGACCGACCGGCCGGGCGTCGACTACCCGATCCGCTACACGTACCAGCCCGACGAGCCTCCCCTGCAGATGACGGTCGGCCAGCTGCACGACATCCGCCGCGCGCTCGGCGAGGTGGCCGGCCGGCCCGGGCGGCACGTCTTCGACGACTTCCTGATCGTCCATCACGCGGATTGAACGGGTGACGCCCGGACCGGCCCCGCTCACGCTCCCGAGGGGCCGGTCCAGTCGGCCGGCACATGGCCGAGGCGTACGCGCTGCGGGTGGTCGCCGACCGGCACGGAGACGGTCTTCCGCCCCGTCGCGAAGTCGATCGCGGTGACCTGGTCGGCGCCGCTCTCGGAGATCACACAGGCCGTGCCGTCGCCGCTCACGGTGGCCCAGTACGGCTTCGAGGCGGGCACCAGCGGCCCTTCCTGGAGCGTGGCCCGGTCGACGACGGTCGCGTAGTCGTCCATGGTGCCCGCGACGCACAGCTTGTCGCCGGCCGGGCTCATCGACAGGCCGTGGTGACGCGAGTCGTTGACCCAGGTGGTGCGGTCCTCGCTGGTCGCCGGGTTCTTCGGCAGGGTCTTGACCCGGGTGATCCGGTCGGCGGCGACGTCGTACTCGACCAGGCCGTTGAAGAAGGACACCTGGAAGTAGAGCGTCGATCCGTCGGGGGTGAACGCGGCCGGGCGGATCGCGTCGGAGAGGTCCGAGCGGCCGGCGGCGTCCAGCCGCTCCCGCATGTCGATGACCCTGACCGGCGCGAACGTGCCGGCGTCGACCACGGTGATCCGGCGGTCGCCCTTCGTCCAGTCCAGCCACGGCGCGTCGAGGGCGGTGTTGACCTCGCCGATCGACATGTTCCAGATCTGCCGCCCGCCGTCGGTGAAGAGGTTCTCGTGGGGCTTGTCGCCGGTCTTGAAGGAGCCGAGCTGCGCGCCGGAGCGGACGTCGAGCACGTGGACCGTGTTGGACGTGGAGGCGGAGACCGCCACGCGGGTGCCGTCCGGGGAGAGCGCCATGTGGTCGGAGCGGTAACCCGACACGGGGAAGCGCCAGTTGATCCGCCCGGTGGCGAGGTCTATGGACACCACGTCGGCGAAGCTCGGGCGGGAGACGACCACCGCGGATCCGTCCGGGGTGGAGTACATGTCGTCGACGAACTGGTCGTGGCCCTCGCCCGGGCCGAGCCGGATGCCCAGGAAGTAGGCGAGTTTGACGGGGTTGAGGTAGATCTCGGCGAGCCGCTGGTCCTTGTCCGGGATGACGTTGACGCGGCCGATCCGGGCCAGGTCGCCGGTGGAGCGGATGACGTCCGCGGTGCCGTCCCAGTTGTTGCCGACGAACATCACCTCGCTCAGGGCGCGCGCGGGTTCGGGGGCGGCGCCGGCCGTCGCGGCCGCCGGGGCGGTCGCCGTGAGGGGCAGGACGAGGGCGGCCGCGAGGGCGCCGAGGGCCCTGGCGGGCCGGGAATGGCGGGACGGGCCGGAGTCGGACCGGGGTGCTTGCGGGGACATCGCCGCTCCTTCGCGCGTGTGCGCAGAGTCGGAAGCAAGGTCGGAAGGCAGGGCACGGGAGAGCAGGTGGCACAGGAGAGCAGGGCGCATCGGAGAGCAGGAGCGACAGCAGGGTGGGCGGAGAGCAGGGTGCGCGGAGAGCAGGCGTCGGCGACCGAGCCGGAAGCGGTGTCGCCGAATCGCGTTACTCGACGGTAAGGACGGCGCCCACGCCCTGCCAAGACGTCGGTCGGCACCAATTGGCCGGAGGACGCCGGTGCGATCCTGGAAGCACGGCCCGGCGGGCCGGGGGGGCGACATCCGCTCCCGGCCGTGAGGTTCGCGGTGGGCTGCTGCCGCCCCCGTGGGAGTCAGCGCAACGGCACGCGCTGGGGCGGCAGCAGCTCGCTGGGCTGGACGATGACGAAGCCGTCGCCGGTGAAGGAGAGTTCCCATCCCTCGGTCGCGGTGCCACGCCGGCGCCAGGCCTCGGTGTTGGCGCTCTGCGCCTGGAGCTGCACCTCCAGCGCCGAGGACCAGCCGACCACGGCGTCGGCGTCGGCGTAGACGTACTCGCCGGCCCGCACCGGCATCACCAGCGGCCGGCCGGAGGTCATCACCACCAGCGTGCCGCTGCCGGACAGCTCCAGGCTGGCGGTGCCGACGCCGGAGATCCGCTCGCCGCCCTCGATGCCGACCGGCTGCCACTCGATGCCCGTGTCCAGGGCGAGGACGTAGCTGCTGGTGATGGTCAGCCGTTCGCGCCGCAGCCGGAGGATGTGCAGGTGCTGGGCGAGGTTGGCGAGGTAGACGGTGCCGGTCCCGGTGCAGCGCATCAGGTCCAGCACGGGGGGCTGCGGGTGCGGCTGCTGCTGACCGGGCTGGTGGTACTGGTGGTGCTGGTGGTGATGGTGGTGCTGGTTCGGGTGCTGCTGCCGGTTCTGCCGGTTTCGCCCGCGGCCGGGCGGGGTCCAGCCGGTGAACTGCAGCCGCCCGGTGTGCGCGACCATCGCGCCGCTGCGGGCCAGCACCTCTGCCCGCCCGTCCAGGACGACCCGCAGCAGCTGCGGGTTCTGCAGGGCGAAGCGCTCGTCGCCGGCGACGGCGGCGTGGTCGAGAAGGGGGCTCTGCACGGTACTCGTTGCTCCTCAGCCGCGGATCTTGAGTCGGTCGGAGGTGTCCTCGCTGGGCTGGACGACGACGAACCCCGAGCCCCGGAAGCCCAGTTGCAGCGCCTCGCCGCTTCCCCGGCCGATCAGCGCGCCGACCTTGAGGGTCCGCCTGGTCCTGATCTCCAGCCCCGTCGTCCAGGCGACCAGCGCGTCCGGGTCGACGTAGGTCTCGGCCTCGGCGCAGTCCAGCACCACCGGAACCCCGCGGGAGGTGACCGAGACCCAGCCGCTGCCGCTCACCGTCACGTTGTACAGTCCGGTGCCGGCCAGCAACGCCGGCCCCTTCACCTTCTCGACCGTGCACCCCAGCGAGGCGTCCAGGGCCAGCAGGTGCGCGCCGTTGACCGACAGCGACTCGTCGTCGAGCTGGAGGTTGAGCACGTCCGCGCCGAAGTCGGCCAGGTAGAGCGTGCCGTCGCCGAACCAGCGCAGCAGCGGGGTGCGCTCCCCCGACGCCCACTCGCCGAGTGACCGGCGCAACGTCTGCGAGACCGGCTCGTACTGGAGGAAGCCGTCGTAGGCCACCATCGCGCCCGACTTGGCGAGCACGTCCTGCCCGCCGGCCACCAGCACCCGGCACATCGCGCCGCCGTGGTTGCTCATCCGGGCCGTGGCCGCCGAGGCCGTGTGACCCTCCAGGGCCGTATAGCCCTCCGCATACGTGCCCGGGAGCAGCTGCCGCTCCATTCCCGACCTCCTTGACTGGGGCTCTGTGCCCGCTCAGACCTCGAACGGCTGGACGACGACGAAGTTGCCCGGCCCGCCCCTGAACTGAAGGCTGTACGACTCCGCGGCGTGCCCCGCGTACGCCGAGCGCCGGATCCGGACCGGCGCCGTGGTGATCACCTGCGCCCCGCGCGACCAGGCGACCAGCGCGTGGAAGTCGGCGTACGTCTCCGGCGCGGGGGTGACCGGCAGTACCACCGGGATGCCGTTGGTCTTCACCACCACCGTGCCGTGGCCGCTGAACTGGAGCGTGAAGAAACCCCCGTTCGGCAGTCCCTCGCCCTCGATCCGGCGGACCTCGTGCTCCAGGTGCGCATCGAAGGCCAGCACCCGGTCGGAGCTGACGCAGATCGCGTCGCCCTCCAGCCGCACCAGGTGGAGGTGGCTCGCCTCGTCGGCCAGGAACACCTGGCCCTCACCGGTGACCCGCATCAGTTTCAGGGCCTGGCCGGTGAGGTTGCCGGTCAGCTTGCGCAGCATGCCGGAGCTCTCGTGGGCGAAGTCGGCCTGGCCCTGGTAGGCCACCATGCTGCCGTGCAGGGCGAGGACGTCCTGGCCCTTGGTCAGGGTGTAGCGGACGAGGTGGTCGTTCTGCTGCACCCAGCCGGTCTGCTCGGGGACCTCGGCGTACTTGACCAGGCTCACCCGGACACCGGGCGGCGCGGGGGGCTCCGGCGGCGCGGCCGGCCAGGGCGGCGGTGGCGGTGGCGGGAGGACGGGTACCGGGACGGTCAGCGACGGGACGGCCGGCGACGGGACGGCCGGCGACGGGACGGCCGGCGACGGGACGGCCGGCGACGGCGGCATCTGCGATGCCGGGGGCGCCTGCGGGTCGTCCTCGATCGCCTCGCCGCCGAAGTTCTCCAGCAGCGCCCGCAGGCCGCCGTCGAAGCCCTGGCCGACCGCCGTGAACCGCCACTCCCCGTTGCGCCGGTAGATGTCCGCCAGCATCACCGCACGCTCGGTGCTGAACTCGGCGCCGGTGAACGAGTAGCGGCCGACCTCCGTACCGTCCGCGACCAGCCGCACGTACCCGGAGGCGACCTGCGCCATCCGGCCGTCGCCGTCGATGGTCGCGGTCAGGCTCAGCCGGTGGATGGCCGGCGGCACGTCCGGCAGCACGACCCGGAACGCCTCGGTGTCACCGGACTGCGCGCCCAGCAGCCGGATCGAGCCCTCGGGGCTGGCGGGCTGGTTGAAGAAGACGAAGTAGCGGTCGTCGCTGAGCCGTTCCTCCGCGTCCAGCCCGAAGCAGCTGATGTCGAACACCAGGCCCGGCGCGGTCAGGTGCACCCCGAGGTAGAGGTCGGTCCGCGGTGTCAGATCGGCTATCCGCACACGCGAGGCCTTGACGATTTCCCTGGTCATAGCGCCTAACCGGCCCTCCCCCTGGCTGTATCGGGCGTGGTCCTGGCGACCCTACCCCACCACGCTTCGGACGAACCCGGCGGCGGAACGGTTGCCGTCGGCCGGGCGGTTTCCCGGCCTCTCGGTCTCTCGGCACGGAGCCGCTCCCACCGCCACCCCTCGGATCCACCTGCGTCCCGCGGTCGCCCCGACGACTCAACCGGTCACTGAAGTGGTACTCGACGACCTCGACGGTGCACTCGGGGTAGCGGGTCTCGAAGGCGCTGATGATCGGGCGCAGCTCGTTGCCGACGACCCTCATGACCCCCAACCGGAGCGTGCCCCGCACGCCCAGTGCGGCGTCGCTGGCGCGGGCCGGCCCGCTGTGGATCAGGTCGTAGGCCTGCTGGAGCTCGACGCGCAGGATGCGTCCGACGGGGGTGAGCGTCACGATGCGACTGGTGCGGTCGAACAGGGAGCGCCGATGCGGCGTTCCTGCTGAGAAGTCATCTCATTTGGCGAGTCGGCGATAGCAGATGAGGGCTGCGGCGATGCTGGCGAAGGCAGCGAAGTGCTCGGCCTTCCGCCGGCACAGGTAGGAGCGGATGAACTCGGCAGGGTCGCCCCTCCCGGCGACGTATAGTGCGTCCCATGTCCAGCGAGTGGAGAGAGCCGGAAGCTCTCAAGAGCGCGAAGCCAGCGACCTACGAGAACGTGTGTGCCGCGATCCTGGTCTCGCTCGACTACGCCAACCTGGACATGGACTTCCCCCGCATCGTGCACTGGCTAAGGCAGCTGCCCGCGGGAGACCGCGATCGCCTCCTGGGCGAACTGGAAGCAATTGCCGCGACTGATGCAATCCGCCGGGGCGACGCGACGTACCTGCTGGACGACCTCGGGCTGCGCCGCATCCACTGGGAGCAGCCCTAAAAGTCATCTCACTTGGCGAGCTGGCGGTAGCAGATGAGGGCTGCGGCGATGCTGGCGAAGGCAGCGAAGTGCTCGGCCTTGCGTTCGTAGCGGCGGTGGAGCCGGCGGAAGCCGCCCAGCCAGGCCATGGTCCTCTCGATCACCCAGCGGTGCCGGCCAAGGCGCGTGGAGGACTCGATGCCGCGGCGGGCGATGCGGGCGGTGATCTGACGTCGCCGCAGGTAGGAACGAACGTAGCTCCATGGCTCGCCGCCCGTCGCGTGCGATAACCCCGGAGTTATCGATCAGCGCGCGAAGTCCACGTTGATCGCCGAAGTGCTGAGGGTGGAAGGTGGGAGAGTCCGCGGAAGCGCTGTCCGCAGAGGTTCTCGGATGGTGCAATCCGCTTTCTCCTGACCCGAATTGACGAGCCGCCCCCGCCTCTTCGGTGGCCGGACCTCGCCCCCGGGCCGCTGTGCGACGGGCGCCCGGCAGACCCCCCAAGGGAACAACGTGTACGTAGCATCAATGGGGCCCGCGAGCGGCCCGCCGGGCCTCGCGGGGTCGGAGGACGGACAGCTGAACGACAGGCGCGACATGACGGCGATGCACGCCACCGAGCCGGTACGGCCGGCCACGCTGGGCGGCGGCCTCATCGTCGACGCGGCGGCCCTCACCACCGCCCTCTGGACCGGCTCGGGGATCGGCCTGCTGACCACCCTGACGGTCTGGCATGCCCGCCGGACCACACTCTGACGAGCAACTCGTCCGCCCCTGCCCCCACCCGCATCACCACCTCGAAGAAGGAGCACACCACCGTGGAAACCGAGGAGTACACGCAGCAGGCGCTGGCCGCCGAACCGGTCGCGTACTGGACCGGCGTCGCCTACGAGGAGATCATCGCGTTCATCCGGCGCCAGCAGGCCGAACTCGGCTTCACCCAGCCGCAGTACTGGATGCTGCGGCACCTGTCGCGCAACGACATCTCCAGGGACGGACACGGCATGACCGTCCCCGAACTGGTCGACGCCACCGCGTCGTACCTGCGGCCGGAGGACGACCTGGATGCGGAGGCCGCGACGCTGCTGGAGCGGGGCTGGGTCTCCGTGGGCGACGACGGGCGGCTGTGGATCACGGAGGCCGGTGACGCGGCCCGGGCCGGGCTCAAGTCGCAGGCGCCCGCCATCCGCGCCCGGATCCACGAGGGCATCGACGACGCTGACTATGCGACGGCTCTGCGGGTGCTGCAGCGCATGCTGCGCAACGTGGGGAGCCCACTGGCCTGACCGGACGGCGACCAGAGGAACGGCAGCAGGCACACGGGGGCGGGGCGCGGGGGTGGGTCCGAGGGGACGGCCGCCCCCGCGCCCCGCGTCCGGGCCGCGCGCGGCCGTCACGGCCACGGGTGGGGCGCGGTCACTCGAAGCCCAGCGGCCCGATGCCGAGGTCCTCGCGCATCAGGCCGCGCATCCGGGCCATGGCCGTGCGGCGCTGGGCGATCAGGGGCGCGTCCTCGACGGAGCCGACGGCCACCCCGCGGGCGTAGGCGTCGCGGATCCGGCGCAGGCTGAGGAAGGCCTCGTTGCCGGCCGTGACCACCGGCGGCGGCCCGACCAGCCAGAGGCGCTCGCTCGCCGTGTACAGGCCGGTGCTCCGGAACGCCTCCCGCACGGCCGCGTCGCGCGCCGCGTCGGAGCGGTGGTCGCCCAGCGCGACCGCCCGGATCTCCTCGCCCGCCGCCTTGAGCGCGGAGACGAACTCCGTGTACACCTCGCGCCGGACGTCCAGCGCGTGCCGGGTCTGCTCGCGCCGCCAGCGGTTGCGGTCGGCGATCAGGGTGGCGGTGATGCCGATACCGGCACCGGCGAGTGTGGAGAGCAGGGGCATCCAGTCCATGGGCCGCAGCCTGGCCAAGTCGCCGCCGTCGCGCCAGTGGCTTTTCGGCTCTCCTCCCGGCCGGGCCGCGGCCGGCCGCTCAGACCGGAGGCCGGAGCCTGCCCGTGCGGATGACCTCGGCGTACCAGCGGGCGCTGTCCTTGGGGGTGCGGCGCTGGGAGGCGAAGTCGACGTGGACGACACCGAACCGCTTGCCGTAGCCGTACGCCCACTCGAAGTTGTCGAGGAGGGACCAGAGGAAGTACCCCCGCACGGGCGCGCCGGCGGCGATCGCGCGGTGGACGGCGGCGAGGTGGGCGTGCAGGTAGGCGATCCGCTCGGGGTCGTGGACGGCGCCGGTGGGGTCGCTGTAGTCGTCGTAGGCGGCGCCGTTCTCGGTGACCAGCAGGGGCAGGCCGGGCAGCTCGTCGCGGAGCCGGATGAGCAGTTCGTACAGGCCTTCGGCGTCCACCGGCCAGCCCATCGCGGTGCGTTCGCCATCGGCGGGCAGGAATCGGATGCCCTGGTCGGCGGGCCACGGGGACCGCTCACCGCCATGGCCGTCCCGGCGGGGGGCCGGATCGGCCGGGTCGTCGGCGGCGACCACGGTCGGGGTGTAGTAGTTGATGCCGAGCGCGTCGATCGGGCGGGAGATCTCGGCGAGGTCGCCGTCCCGGACGAAGGACCAGTCGGTGACCTGCGCGGTGTCGGTGAGCACATCGGCCGGGTAGCGGCCGTGGAAGACCGGGTCGAGGAAGATCCGGTTGGCCAGGCCGTCGATCCGCCGGGCCGCCTCCCGGTCGGCCGGGCTCTCGGTGAGCGGGCGGACGGCGGCCAGGTTGAGGGTGAGCGAAACCTGTGCGGTGGCGGGGAGTTCGGCGCGCAGCGCGCCGACGGCGAGGCCGTGGGCGAGCAACAGGTGGTGGTGGGCGGTGAGGACGGCGGCCGGGTCGGTGCGGCCGGGGGCGTGGACGCCGCTGCCGTAGCCGAGGAAGGCGCTGCACCAGGGCTCGTTGAGCGTCGTCCAGGTGGCGATCCGGTCGCCCAGGCGGGCGGCGGCCAGTGCGGCGTACTCGGCGAAGCGGTGGGCGGTGGCGCGGTTCGTCCAGCCGCCGCCCGCGGCGGAGCCGCCCTCGGCCGGAGTCTCCAACTCCTGTGGCAGGTCCCAGTGGTAGAGCGTGGCCACGGGGGCGATGCCGTGGGCGAGCAGCTCGTCCACCAGCCGGTCGTAGAAGTCCAGGCCGGCCTTGTTGGCCGGCCCGCTGCCGCCGGGCTGGACGCGCGGCCAGGCGAGCGAGAACCGGTAGGCGGGAAGGCCGAGTTCGGCCATCAGCGCGGTGTCCTCGCGGTAGCGGTGGTAGTGGTCGGTCGCGACGTCGCCGGTGTCGCCGTTGCGGACTCGTCCCGGCGTCCGGCTGAAGGTGTCCCAGATGGACGGGGTGCGGCCGTCCTCACCGGCCGCGCCCTCGATCTGGTAGGCGGCGGTGGCCGCGCCCCAGACGAAGTCGGAGGGGAACGTGAGGGGCGGGGCGTGGTCGGTCATGTCGCCTTCCGGGGTCGGTTCGGGGTTGTTGGTCCCGGGGTTGTGGGTCCGGGGTCGTCGGTCCGGGGTCGCGGGTTCCGGGTTGTGGGTCCGGGGGTCAGCCCTTGACGGCGCCCTGCATGATGCCGCCGACGATCTGGCGACCGAGCAGGCCGAAGACGAGCAGGACGGGGAGCGTGCCGATCAGGGTGCCGGCCAGGACGATCGACTGGTCGGGCACGTACCCCTGGCCGAGCGACTTCAACGCGACCTGCACGGTGGGGTTCTGGGAGCTGAGGGCGACGATCGGCCAGAAGAAGTCGTTCCAGGTGGCCATGAAGGTCAGCATGCCCAGCACCGCCATGCCCGGGCGGGCCACCGGCAGCACGATCGAGCGGAAGATCCGCAGCAGCGAGGCGCCGTCGACGCGCCCGGCCTCGACCAGTTCGTCCGGCAGCGCCTGGATCAGGTACTGCCGCATGAAGAACACCCCGAAGGCGGAGACCAGCGAGGGCAGGATCACCGAGGGCAGGGTGTTCTGCAGGTCGAGGCGGACGATCAGCATGAACAGCGGGATCACGCCGAGCTGCGGCGGGATCATCATGGTCGCGACGGTGACGGCCAGCAGCAGCCAGCGGCCGCGGAACCGCAGTTTGGCGAAGGCGAAGCCGGCCAGTGTGGAGGAGAGCACCACCCCGGCCGTGACGGTGGCCGAGACGATCAGCGAGTTCAGCAGCGCCTCGCCGATCGCGGCCTGCTGCAGGGCCTCGCCGATGTTGTGCAGCAGGTTCGGCCCGGGGGTCAGGGCCGGTGTGGCCGAGCTGAGTTCGGCGTTGGAGCGGCTGGCGGCCACCAGCGTCCAGTAGAACGGGAAGGCGAACACCACGGTGGCGGCGATCAGCACCGCGTAGGCGAGCGGGCCGCCGTGCAGCGGCGAGCGGGGGGCCTTCCGGAGACGGGGGGCCTTCCGGAGGCGGCGGGCCGGCCGCAGCCGGGAGGCGGGTCGTAGCCGGGGGGTAGGTCGCACGAGGGTCACGAGGTCACCGGTCCGTACGGTTGCGCCGGGCGGCGATCGCCGCGTTCGACAGGGCCAGGACGACGATCAGCAGGAACATCACCCAGGCGACGGCCGCCGCGCGGCCCAGGTGGAAGAAGCTCCAGCCCTGCTCGTACAGGTAGAGGCCGAGGGTCTGGTACTGGTGGGAGATCCCGCCGCCCGCGTTGCCCTCGTAGAGCAGCGGTTCGCCGAACAGCTGGGTGGCGCCGATCGTGGAGACCACGACGGTGAAGACGATCGTCGGGCGCAGGCCGGGGACGGTGACGTGCCGGAACTGCTGCCACCGGGAGGCACCGTCCACCGCCGCCGACTCGTACAGCTCGCCGGGGATGGCCTGCATGCCGGCCAGGTAGATCAGCGCGTTGTAGCCGGTCCACCGCCAGGTGACGATGGCCGAGACGCCGAACTGCGAGGCCCAGGTGTCGGCCTGCCAGTCCACCGGGGAGAGCCCCAGCTGTCCGAGCACCCAGTTGATCAGGCCGTAGTCGCGCCCGAAGAGCTGGGCGAAGACCAGCGTGGCGGCGGCCACCGAGGTCGCGTACGGCAGCAGCATCGCGACCCGGAAGAAGGTGCGGCCGCGCAGCCGGTAGTTGAGCAGGTGCGCCAGGCCGAGGGCCATCAGCAGCTGCGGGACGGTGGAGAGCACGCCGATGGTGAAGGTGTTGCGCAGCGCGTTCCAGAAGAACGGGTCGGCCAGCAGACGGCTGTAGTTCTGCAGGCCCAGCCAGTCCATCCGGTCGGCGCTCTGCAACTCGACCCGGTGGAGCGAGACATAGGCCGTGTAGAGGAGGGGGAAGAGCCCGAAGGCCGCGAAGAGGACGAAGAACGGGGCGAGGAACCCGTAGGGCGCGAGCCGGCCGCCCCGGCGGGTGCGGGCCTTTGCCGGGCCGGCGGCGGGCAGGCGGGCGGAGGAGAGCGTGGCCATCGTGGCAGCTTTCGTGAGGATCCGTCAGCTGCCGTTGGCCTTGCGGATGTTGTCCATGGCGTGCTTCCAGGCGGTGTCGGGCGCGGTGCCGGTCCGCTCGACCTCGCCGAGGGCGTCGGTGAAGGCCTTGCCGATCACGCCGTCGTCCACACCGAGCACCTGGGCGGGCATGTTGGCCGCCGACTCGCTGAAGATCCGGCCGATCGGCGCGTTGCCGAAGTACGGGTCGGCGACGCCCTGGATCGCGGCCTGTGCGCCGGTGGAGGACGGGAAGGAGCCCTGCTTGGTGAACAGGGTGGTCTGCTGCTCCTTGGCGGTCAGCCACTTGATCAGCTCGGCGGCCTCCTTCGGGTGCTTGGCCGTCCTGGGCACGGTCAGGTAGGAGCCGCCCCAGTTCCCGGTCCGGCCGGGCCCGGGGGCGACGTCCCAGGTGCCCGAACCGGCCTCCCCCGCCTGGCCCTTGATGTAGCCGAGCATCCAGGCGGGGCAGCTGAGGGTGGCGAACTTGCCGGTGCTGAAGGCCTTGTTCCACTCCGGGGTCCACTGCGGCAGCTTGGCCGAGAGGCCGTCCGCGACCAGCCGGCCGGCGTCGGTCCAGGCGGTCTTGACGGCCTGGCTGGTCTCGAAGACCGGCTTGCCGCTCTCGTCGGCGTAGCGGACCTTCTGCTGGCCGACCTCGGCGGTGAACATGCCCGCCGCGCTGTCGGTCCAGACGTTGCCGGGCACGGCCTTGGCGACGTACTCCTTGCCGAGGTCGAGGTAGCCCTGCCAGGTCGACCAGCGGGCGGCCAGTTCGGTGCGGTCGGTGGGCAGTCCGGCGGCCTTGAACAGGTCGGTGCGGTAGCAGATCGCCTCCGGCCCGATGTCGGTGCCGGCGCCGAGCACCCGGCCGTCGGCGGTCTTCACGGCGGCGCCCTTCCACGGCACCAGCTCGTCGTTGACCGCGCCGAGGCCGAGGGTCTTCAGGTCGGTGAACTTGTCGGCCTGCTTCTGCAGCACGCTTGCCACCCGGCCGACCTCCAGGCCCTGGATGTCGGCGAGGCCACCGCCGCCCGCCAGCTTGGTCTGCAGGGCCTGCCAGTACTGGCCCTCGTCCTGGGTGTCGGTCTGCTTGACGGTGATGTTGGGGTGCAGCTTCGTGTACTCCTCGTAGAGGCCGCTCTCCTTGAAGCCGAAGGTGCCGAAGAGGTCGACGGTGATGGTCACCTTGCCGTCGGAGGCGGCGTCGGACGAGCCGGCGGAGCTGTTGCACGACGTGAGCAGGAGGATGGCGGCGAGGGCGGTGCTGCCGAGGGCGGCTGAGCGGCGCATGAGGTCTCCCTGGCGGGGCGGGTGGGCTTAGTGGCGGGGGGCGGGCCGGGCGAGGGCAGCGGCCGAGGAGGTGCGGGCAACGCGTGCGGTGCATGCGGTGCGTGAGAGCGCTCTCTGAGAGCGCTCTCAAGCGCTGAGAGGAGCGTGCCGCGCGGGGGCGCACCGGTCAAGGGGTCGAAACCCGAACGTAATCTCGGAGTTACCGCCAACGGGCATTCAGGAAGTGAAGGCGGCGCTCGGAAGATGCTGTTCGGGAGGCGATACTCGGAAGGCGCCGTTCGGAAGGCGGCACCCGGAAGGAGCCGCTCAGGCCGAGGCGCGCCGGACCAGCCGCGTCGGGGTGATCACCGAGGTCGGACCACCCGGCCGCGGGGCCGTCGCCGGCCCCGCGGCCGTGCCGGTGGCCGAGCCGGTGGCCGAGCTGGTCTCGGCGAGGCGGCGCAGCAGCAGGCGGGCCATCAGCCGGCCCATCTCCTCGATGTCCTGGCGCACCGTGGTGAGCGGGGGCGCGGTCCAGGCAGCGATGGACTCGACATCGTCGAAGCCGACCACGGCGACGTCCTCCGGCACCCGGCGCCCCGCGTCGCGCAGTACCCGCAGCGCGCCCGAGGCCATCGCGTCGGAGGCGGCGAACACCGCGTCCAGGTCGGGCCGGCGGGCCAGCAGTTCGGCCATCGCGCGGCCGCCGCCGTCGGGGGTGAAGTCCGCCTCGGCGACCAGCGCCGGGTCCCCGTCGGGCAGTACGTCGCGGTAGCCGTCCAGGCGGTCCAGGGCGGAGGTCTGGTCGAGCGGGCCGGTGATGGTGGCGATGGCGCTGCGCCCGAGCGAGCGCAGGTGGCCGACGGCCAGCCGGGCGCCGCCGCGGTTGTCGCTGTCCACGTACACCAGCTCGCGGTCGGACTCGGCACCCGGCCAGCCCGGGCGGCCGCCCACCACGAAGGGCAGGCCGACCTTGCGCGCCATCTCGGGCAGCGGGTCGGGCTGGTGCAGTGAGAACAGCAGCGCGCCGTCCACGTGGCCGCCGGCCAGGTAGCGGCCCACCCGCTCGTAGTCGTGCTGGTCCTCGACCATCATCAGCACCATCTGGTTGTCGGCCGCGGAGAGTTCACGGCCGATGCCGCGCAGGTGCTGGGCGAAGAACGGGTCGGAGAAGAGGCGACTGCCCGGCTCGGCGACCACCACGGCCACCGCGTGGTTGCGCCGGGTCACCAGCGTGCGGGCGGCCAGGTTGGGGAGGTAGCCGAGCTCCTCGACCGCCCGCTGGACCTTCTCCCGCAGCGCCTCGCGGACCCCCGCTCCGCCGTTCACCACCCGCGACGCCGTGGCCCGGGAGACCCCGGCCCGCTCGGCGACCGACTCCAGCGTCGGACGCGGCGCGGCCACGTCGGCCTCGGCCGTGGGACGCGGCGTCTGCTCCGGCACCGTGGGCTCCTCTCGCACGCGGACGCTTCGTCCCAGAGCCTAGCGGGTCGCGGACGCAGGGTTGAGAGCGCTCCCACGAGCGCTGCCACACCGACCGCCGCCACGCCCACGCACGCACACGCGCACGCCGCGACGGCGGCAGACGGTGACCGCCTGCCGCCGCCCGGCGCCCCGCGTCAGGTGGTGCTGAACGTGAACCAGTTGACGTTGACGAAGTCGGCCGGCTGGCCGCTGGTGAAGGTCAGGTAGACGTCGTGCTTGCCGGTGACCGCGCTGATGTTGGCCGGCACGGTGGTCCAGCTCTGCCAGCCGCCGGTGTTGGCGACGGCGAACGAGCCGACCGGGGCACTGGCCGGGCTGTCCAGCCGGACCTCCACCAGCCCACTGACGCCGCCGGCCGCCCCCGAGGCCACCCTCGCCTTGAACTGCCGGGCCGCGGTGGTGCCGAAGTCGACACCCCGGTAGAGCGCCCAGTCGCCGTTGGCCAGGGCAGCGAGGTTCCGGCCGCCGCCGGTGTCGGTGGTGGTCTCCAGCGCCGTTCCCGACTGGCCGCTGTAGGCCTCGGCCTGGATGGTGCCGTACGCGCTGCCGGTGCCGCCGGGCGGGGTGGTGGGCGGCGTCGTCGGGGGCTGCGTGGTCGGCGGCGGCGAGGTGGGCGGCGTCGTGCCCCCTCCCCCGGAGCTGTAGACCGCGACGTAGTCGACCAGCATCGGCACACCGGACGCGGTGCCCGCCGTCGGCGTCTTGTACCCGGCCACCGGGTCCGGGAACGCGCCGCCCATCGCGACGTTCAGCAGGATGAAGTGCCCGTGCGCGGTGGCCGCGTTCCAGCTGGCGGCGTCCATCTGCGCCGAGGTGACGGAGTGGTACTGCACACCGTCCACGTACCAGCGCAGCTGCTGCGGGCCGACACTGCGGTCCCACTCCAG
This sequence comes from Kitasatospora sp. NPDC041988, assembly GCF_055588525.1. Taxonomy (NCBI): domain Bacteria; kingdom Bacillati; phylum Actinomycetota; class Actinomycetes; order Kitasatosporales; family Streptomycetaceae; genus Kitasatospora; species Kitasatospora sp. NPDC041988. The sequence goes on along the minus strand of NZ_JBVJCO010000001.1, from coordinate 463,794 downwards.
CGCGTAGGTGTGGAAGTTGCCCTGGCAGGCGGAGCCCGGGCAGGCGTGCACGGCGCCGAGGCCGGTGGTCTCGTTGCACGGGCCGCCGGGGTTCCCGCCGCAGTGCAGGGTGCCCCAGACCTGGTTGACGCCGTTGACGTTCTCCATCAGGTCGAACTCGCCGATGGTCGGCCAGTTCCAGTAGTTGCCGCGGTACGGCGCGCCCAGCGTCCAGAAGGCCGGCCAGTAGCCCGCGGCGGCCGGGCCGGTCACGTTCGGCATCTGGATCCGGGACTCGATCCGCAGCTTGCCACCGGCCGGTGGTTCGAAGTCGCTGCGCCGGGTCTCGATCCGGCCGGAGGTCCAGTTGCCGTTGGCGTCCCGGATGGGGGTGATGCGCAGGTTCCCGGCACCGTCCTGGCGGAGGTTGGCGGTGTCGGCGGTGTAGGTCTGGACTTCGCCGGTGCCCCAGTTGGCGGCGCCGCCGGGGTAGCTCGTCCCGGTGTCGACGATCCAGTCGGCGCCGGTGGGAAGGGTGTTGGCGGCGCCGCCGAAGTCGTCGCTCCAGACGGTGGTCCAGCCGGCCGGGGCGGGCGGGACGGCGGCCGTGGCGGTGGAGCCGAGCAGTGCGGCGCAGAGCGCGGCGGCCACGCCGGCCGCCGTCAGGACGGTGGCCAGGGCCCGGCGCGGACGCCGTCGGCGGGTGGTGGTCGCGGCGGTGGTTCTGGGCACGGTACTTGCGGACACGGTGGTGCACCTCCGTGGGTGGGCGGACGTGGGCTCGGTGCAGGGTTCGGGTGGTACGGCAGGGCCGGGTGCGGTAGTTACGGCAGGGCCGGGTGCGGGTGATGCGGCAGGGCCCGGTGCGGGCGGTGCGGGGGGGGGGGGGGGGCCCCCCCCCCCCCCGGCCCGGTTTCCCCAACCATTCCGAGGGTCCGGACGGTCTGGGGGTTTGGCGTTCCAAGGAGTTGGACCGACCACCGGGTGTTTATTTT
>NZ_JBVJCO010000001.1:445671-462810 GCF_055588525.1 Kitasatospora sp. NPDC041988 | reverse complement strand
GTTTTTCCGTTACGCCCGTGCCGCGTTCTTCCGCTCCCGTGGGATATTCTGATCCTGTCTCCCCCCCCCCTCCCCCCCCCCCCCCCCCCACCCCCCCCCCCCCCCCCCCCCCCCCGGGCCGGGTTCACCAGCCGATGCCGAGGGTCAGACCGGTCGGCGGGTTGGCATTGCCGAGGATCTGGACGGACGACTGGTCGTTGATGTCGTCGTACGGGAAGGCGTAGGAGCGGCCGCCGAGGCTGACGCCGTGCAGGTAGGCCGCGTAGTCGTTCCCGGCCACGCCGCTGCGGTAGTAGGCAGTGGGCCGGTACCACTCCGCCGGGGTGAGCGCGACCCCGCGGTGGAAGGCCGCGCACAGCTCGGCGCCGAGCTGCTTCTCGGTGTCGTTGCCGCTGGCCAGCGCGCCCGCGCAGGCCATCACGTCCGGCGAGGTGGGCTTGGCCAGGTGGAACGGCCCGGCGCCGTTCTTGGTGAAGGTCAGGGTGTTGCCGCCGACCCGCCCGGTGAAGGTCTCGCCGAGCCGGGTGAGGGTGAACTGGCCCGCCGTGAAGGTGGACCAGAACCGGTCGATCACCGGCTGGAGGTACCCCTGCTGCGCACCACCGGCCAGGAAGAGGTCGGACGAGCGCGGCGCGACGATCCGGTACGTGCCCTGCAGTGGGCGGAAGGCCGGCCCGACGGCCGCGGCGTAGCCGGCCATCACTTCGGCACGCGTCCGGGTGATCCCGGCGGTGGTGTCGTAGCCGCTGGACGACTGCTGGAGCCGGGCGGTCAGCGGGAAGCCGAATCCGTCGACCTGGGTGGTGTTGCCGCCGAACGCGACCTCGCCGTTGACGTAGGTGTACTCGTACCAGTCGTAGTAGACGTCGTTGTTGGGGTCGGCCGGGTTGCGCGGGTCCGGCCCGCCCCAGCCCTGGTCGTCGGGCGAGACGGGGATGAACAGGGGCGAGCCGAGCGAGATGTAGATCCGGCCGCCGCGGATCGAGGCCGGCGAGGGGACGGTGCGCGCCCGGTCGAGGGTGAAGGACATGTTCGGGTAGGCGGCGCCGTTCTTGGTCAGATGGCCGGGGGCCGTGGCATCGCGGTGGTCGATGTGCGCGGTCGTGCCGTCGGGCCTCAGGTAGGACCACTGGCCGGGGGTGACCATGCCGAGCACGGTCACGTAGACCTGGGAGTCGGGGTAGGCGCCCCGGGTGTTGTTGGCGAAGGTGAGCGGGAAGGTGCCGGGCCCGCCGCCCCCGCCCGGGGTACCCGGCCCGGACGAGCCGACGGTGAAGGTGAAGTGCGGGGTGTCGTGGAGCGGGCCCGACTTCTCGTAGGTGAACCAGTACTCCAGCGTGGAGCCGGCGGCCAGGCCGTCGGCGGTCTTCTGCCAGCTGCCCGCGCTCTGGGCCATCCGGAAGTCCTGCTGGCCGCCGGTGCTCGGCCGGTAGTGGACGTCGACGAGGGCGGCGGGGGTGGCCGGGGTGAAGGTGAACCGGACCGAGCCTGGGCCGGCGGTGGCCGCCGACTGGGTGTAGTCGGTGGCCGCCCGCGCGCCTGCCGCCGTCCAGAGGCCGGTGAGCAGGAGGGCGAGCACGGTGAGGGCGGCCACCGGCAGGCTGCGGAGCGGCCGGCGGCGGCGGGACGCCGGGCGGTGGTGGGACGCCGGGCGGTGGCCGGCGGCCTTCGGCGCGGGGGTGGGGGCGGGTGGGGGTGCCGTCATGGGGATGCCTTCCCTCGGCGCGGTGGGGGCGCGGCGGACGAGAGGGGAACGGGGACGGGGAACGGGGACGCGGAACGGGAGGAGCGCGCGGGGTGAGAGCGCTCTCAAGCGGTCGACACACTGTCCCGCCTTGGCCCGCCACGGTCAAGAGGTGAAGCAACGAACTTCTGCCTCAGTCAGGAGAGTTCACCTCTTGAACCAAGCAGGTTCGCCAACTTCCTGGACATGTGTCTATGATTGCTGGACAACAGTCCAGAAGGGAGCCTGTCATGAGCATCGTGGCGAACACACTGGTGGGCCTGGTGGCCGCACTGCACGGATACATCCTGGTGCTGGAGATGTTCCTCTGGGAGCGCGCGCCCGGCCGGGGACTCTCCGGCTTCGACGCGCCGATGGCCAAGGCCACCGCACCGCTGGCCGCCAACCAGGGCCTCTACAACGGCTTCCTGGCCGCCGGCCTAGTCTGGGGCCTGGTCGCCGACGACCCGACCGGCTTCAGCGTCCAGGTCTTCTTCCTGTCCTGCGTGGTCGTGGCAGGCCTCTACGGCGCGGCGACCGCCAACCGCCGGATCCTCTTCGCCCAGGCCCTGCCCGGTGCCCTCGCGCTCGCCGCCGTCCTGGCCGCCCGATGAGCGACGCACGGGCCGACCGCACCCGGGCCCGGCTCCGCGCCGCGCTGCTCGCCGAGTGCGCCGAACGCCCGCTGGCCGAGGTGAGCGTGGCCGCCGTGGTCCGGCGGGCGGCCGTCGGGCGGGCCACCTTCTACCTCCACTACGAGGACCTCCAGGCCCTCGCCGTGGACGCCTGCGCCGAGGTCGTCCGGGACGCCGTCGATGCCCTGCACGCCTGGCGCGGCACCCCCGACCCCGCCGCCCCGCCACCCGCCCTGACCGCCTTCCTCGCCGACGTCGACCGGCACGCGGCGGTCTACCGCTCCCTGCTCCGGCCCGGCGGCGCCGGCCCGCTGGGCGACCTCCTCCACCGCGAGCTCCGCGAACGCAGCCGCACCGAAAGGCAGTTGGCCGGCGCCCCGCACCCCGACCTGGTCGCCACCGCGGTCGCCGCGACCTTCACCGCCCTGCTCGCCGACTGGCTCCACGCCCTGGTACCGGCCACCCCGGCCGAACTCGCCGCCTACAGCTGGCGCCTGCTGATCTCGCTCCATCGCACACCGTTCACCTGAGCGGCGGCGGTCCCCCGGGCCTGGCGAGACCGGGCCGGGCCGCGACGCGCCGGTCCGGTCCGGTCCCGTCCGGTGGCCCCGGCCCGCCACCGCGGTCCGGCGAGTTGCCTGATATGTTCGAAAAACGCCGCAATCGTTCTGCGGCACTCACCCGTGCCGCCTGCCCCACAGGAGCCAGGAATGACCGGTGAAGCAGAGCCCATCAGCGCCGTCGCCCGCGAGGCACTCGAACGCGAGCTCACCGAACTGCGCACCGACCGCGAGAAGGTCGCCGCCACCCTGCGGGGCGGCGAGGAGGTGGGCGACCGGGCGGACCAGGCCGACGAACTGCAGCGCGCCACGGAACTCGACCGCCTGGACGCCCGCATCGCCGAGATCGACGGACGCCTGCGTCAGGCCGCCGTGGCGGGCCCTCCCCGCACCGACGCGGTCGGCGTGGGCAGCACCGTGACGGTGCGGTTCGCGGACGGCACGGAGACCACCGTCCAGGTCGGCCAGCTCGCCGAGGCACTGGACCGGCCCCTGGTCACCACCGACAGCCCGCTCGGCCGCGCCCTGATCGGCCGCCACGCCGGCGACACCGTCAGCTACGAGGCGCCCGGGGGTCGGACGACCGCCGTCGTACTGTCCCTCGGCGACGCGAACGACGGGTGACGACGGACGACGGTCAGCGACGGGCGGCTTGGGAGGACGGGCGACGGGGCGGCCCCTGCGGCACCGTCCACCCGTCAGCCCGTGACGATGCCGGCCACCAGGTTGATGGTCGTGGCCAGGATGCTGGCGCCGAACACGTAGGACAGCAGGCAGTGCCGGAGGATGATGGCGCGGAGCGTGGAGCTGGAGACGCCGGTGTCGGAGACCTGGTAGGTCATCCCGAGGTTGTAGCTGAAGTACAGGAAGTCGCTGTACCGGGGCGGGTCGTCGGTGTTGAAGTCGATCCCGCCCCCGGGCGGCAGGTAGTAGAGGTACGCGTAGCGGGTGGCGTACATCAGGTGCAGTGCCGCCCAGGCCATGAACACGCCGCAGAGCGCCGTCGCCGCGGCTGCCTGGCTCAGGTCCGACTTGCCGACCAGGAGCAGCACCACGATCCCGACCAGTCCGCACAGGGCGGCCGCGACGACGGCGAGTTCCTCGACGACGGGCCGGAACTCCTCACGCCCGACGTTGCGCTGGGTGCTGGTGGCGTTCATCGGCCACAGGACGAGCCACCCCGCCACCACGAAGACCGTCTCCGCCACGGCGATACCGGCGAGGATTCCCAGCGGCGGGTTGGTCGGCACACCGACGGCCACGCCGGCAGCCGCTCCGAGGACCACCGAGCCGGCGAGCCGGGGAACGGCGGAAAGCACCAACCGGTGGTTCATGGGGGCCTCGGGACGCAGCGCGATCGGATGCGGACGGAGAGCGGGCAGCGTCAGCGTATCCGCACGTGCACCCGGGTGCAGCCCGGCCGTAGGAGGACGCCCGTGCGGAGGGTCCACCGCGCCGCCGGGAATCGAATGGCGCGCCCGGAGCGGCGGGCATAGCCTGCCCGAAACGCCCGACAGCGCTGTTTTGTCCCGTCATGCCCGCATGGTGGAAGGGTTGAGAGTCGTGAGCACCAACAGTGACGAACAGGAACCCCTGGAGGCCACCGTGGGGCCCGCCCCCGAGGGCGATCCGGAGTTCCACCCCTACCACCACCCCGCCGCCGGCTGGGGTGCGGCCAAGAGCGTGAGCCGCTTCATGGTGCGCGAGGGCGCCCTGGTGGACGGCCCGCGGGCGATCATGCGGATGAACCACGAGAACACCGGGTTCGACTGCCCAGGGTGCGCCTGGCCGGACGACACCAAGGGCCTGCACCTGGACATCTGCGAGAACGGGATCAAGCACGTCACCTGGGAGATGACCCGCAAGCGGGTCGGGCGCGAGTTCTTCGCCGCCCACTCGGTGACCGAGCTGTCCGGCTGGAGCGACTACGACCTCGAGAACCAGGGCCGGCTGACCGAGCCGATGGTCTACGACCCCGCGACGGACCACTACGTCCCGATCAGCTGGAAGGCGGCCTTCGAGGTGGTCGGCCGCGCCCTGCGTGGGCTGGACGACCCCAACCAGGCCTCCTACTACACCTCCGGCCGGCTCGGCAACGAGGCCACCTTCCTCTACCAGTTGATGGCCCGCGAACTGGGCACCAACAACCTGCCGGACTGCTCCAACATGTGTCACGAGGCCAGCGGCCGCGCCCTCCAGGCGTCCCTGGGCACCGGCAAGGGGACCGTCGACCTCAAGGACTGGGAGAGCGCCGACGCGCTGTTCATCCTGGGGGTCAACGCCGCCTCCAACGCGCCCCGGATGCTCACCGCCCTGGCCGAGGCCTACCACCGCGGCGCCCGGATCGTGCACGTCAACCCGCTCGTCGAGGCGGCGGCCACCCGCACCATCATTCCCCACGACATGGTGGACATGGCCCTCTTCAGGCCGACCCGCACCAGCACCCTGAACCTCCAGCCGCGCATCGGCGGCGACATGGCCCTGCTGCGCGGCATGGCCAAGGCGATCCTGGAGCAGTCGGCCTCCGACCCCAAGGCCCTGGACCGGGAGTTCATCGACCGCCACACCGCCGGCTTCGAGGAGTACCGCGCGCTGTGCGAGGCCACGCCGTGGGAGGAGCTCGAGAAGCAGTCCGGGCTGACCCGCGCCGACATCCTCAAGGCGGCGCGCGTGTACGGCGAGGCCGACCGCTCCATCATCAGCTGGTGCCTCGGGCTCACCCAGCACGAACACGGCGTCGACACCGTCCGGGAGATCGTCAACCTGCTGCTGCTCCGCGGCAATCTGGGCCGGGAGGGCGCGGGCCCCTCCCCCGTACGCGGGCACAGCAACGTCCAGGGCAACCGCACCTGCGGCATCGACCACCGCCCCGGCGACGCGTTCCTGGACCGCCTCGCCGAGGTCTGCGGGATCAGGCCGCCGCGCGAGCACGGCCTGGACACCGTCAACACCCTCAAGGCGATGCACAGCGGCGATGTGAAGGTGTTCGTCTGCATGGGCGGCAACTTCGCCCTCGCGGCGCCCGACACCCCGTACACCTACGCGGCGCTGCGCTCCTGCGACCTCACCGTCCAGGTGAGCACCAAACTGAACCGCAGCCACGTCGTCCACGGCCGGCAGGCGCTCATCCTGCCGTGCCTCGGCCGCACCGAGAAGGACCACCAGCGCAAGGGCATCCAGAGCACCTCGGTCGAGGACTCGATGAGCATGGTCCACCTGTCGGTCGGCATGAAGCGCCCCGCCTCGCCGCACCTGCTGTCCGAGCCGGCCATCGTCGCCGGCATGGCCCGCGCCGCCCTGCCCGACAGCGGGACGCCGTGGGAGTGGTACATCGAGGACTACGACCGCATCCGCGACACCATGGCCCAGGTCCTCGACGGCTTCGAGGACCTCAACCGCCGGGTGCGCCTGCCGCTCGGCTTCCGCATCCGGCAGCCCGCCCGTGAGCTGGTCTTCCTCACCCCGTCCGGGCGCGCCGAGTTCTCCGCCGCCGCCCTGCCCGACGTCGTCCCCGCCCCCGGCACGCTGGCCCTGGGCACGATGCGGTCCCACGACCAGTGGAACACCACCATCTACTCCGACAACGACCGCTACCGCGGCATCAAGAACCTGCGCACGCTCGTCTTCATGAACCGCGCCGACATGCGCGAACGCGGGATCGCCGACCTCGGCCCCGTCGACATCACGAGCACCGCGAGGGACGGCAGCAAGCGGTCCCTCAACGGCTACCTCGCCATCCCCTACGACATCCCCCGCGGCTGCGCGGCCGGTTACATGCCGGAGATGAACGTGCTCTGCGCGATCGGCGACTACAGCACCCAGAGCGACCAGCCGATCATGAAACACGTCAAGGTCACCATCGACCCCACCGCCTGACGGCAGGCCGGCTCACCGCCGGTGCACGAACCGCTCCAGGAGAAGGTAGGCACGCCGCTCCGCGGCGGCGAGCTCGGTCGGATCGATCTCGGCCGGCCAGAGTTCGCCCGCCGCGGCGTCGTCGGCCTCGTGCAACTCCACCACGGCCGCCGCCAGATGTGTCTGGACGACCGGGAACGACGACTCCAGGCGTTCGCGCAACGCGTGCTCGGCATGCTCGGACGCCTCCGTGCACGCGGCCAGCGCGCGCTCCGCCCGGACCGCCGCACGGTCGTGGACCACCACGAGCGCACAGGCCAGCGCGATGACGATCCCCAGGATGCTGGCCAGCGCCCGGTCCGTGACGAGGGCCTCGGCCGGTGAGGGAGCGACCAGGTCGGTCAGCAGCAGCGCCAGCGGTGTGAGGAAGACGACGCCGAGACCGTAGTTGCGGGCCACGACGTACTCCAGCAGGAACTCCAGCAGCACGATCACCAGGACGAGCACCACCGGACCGGGGTGCGCGGCCAGTACGCCGAGCGCGAGCGCCAGTCCGGCGACCGTGCCCAGGGTGCGCTGGACGGCGCGCTGGGTCGCCGTCCGGACGTTGACCGAGTGCAGCACAGCGGCAGCGGAGATCGCCGCCCAGTAGCCGTGACCGAGGCCCAGGAGAAGGGCCGCCCCTCCCGCCAGCCCGGTGCCGAGGACCATCCGCAGGGCGGGAACGAGCAGGACCGACGCGTGACCGGGGCCGCCCCGCCACCGCCCCGCCACCAGCTGCCCCGTCACCAGCTGTGCGGCGCGCAGTTCGGTGGCGCGCCGGGTGGTGGGACCGGCCGGGGCCGGGTCGGGGCCCGCCGCGGGGCCGGGGCCGGCCCGGGTGACCGCGGCCAGCAGCGACAGCTCGGGCAGCAGCGGCGGATCCCGGTGGCGACGGCTCACCAGCAGGCGGACCTGGCCGCGCAGGTGCCGGGACAGGCCGGTGGGGTCGTCCGGCGGCCGGCGGACCGAGCCGATCAGCAGCGACCAGGAGAGGTCGGTCAGGCGCAGGCACGTACCGCCCCGGCCGCCCCACTCGGCCGCGGTCGGCGGCATGACGCCCAGCGTCCGGTACGCCTGCAGAACGGCGGCGGTCGCCCGGTGCCGGGCGGGCCTGGTTCCGCCGCCCGCGACCGTGCCGCCCGCACCGGTCGACTCCCACAGCCCGGCCAGCTCGCGCAGGGCCCCGGCCACGGCGAGCCGCTGCGGACGGTCCGGGTGGACCAGCCAGCCCGCCACGGCCAGGGCCCAGGCCACGGCCGCCCCCAGGGCGGCCAGGCCGGCCTGGGGGAGGATGTCGGCCGGGCGCGGCGAGCCGTTGGCCGCCACGGTGAAGGAGAAGAGCAGCAGCACCGCGCCCAGCCCGCTCAGCCGCGCCGCGTCGCAGGCGAACTTCGCCGCACCGGCCACCACGGCCATCGCCGCGACCACCACGGCGGCGCCCGCTCCCCCGTCCTGCGGATGGGCCCACGCGGCGAGCGCCGAGCCGCAGCCGACGCACGCCGTCATGGCCACCGCGACCAGCGCGAGTGCGCGGGCGCGGCGCGGGTAGGGCAGGTTGTGGCCGAACGTGGTGGTGAAGGAGCCCAGCATCGCGTAGACGGCCTGCTCGGCCCGCCCGGCCAGGGCCATCGGCACCGCCGGCAGCGCCATCGCCAGCGCGGCGCGCAGCGCGAAGGACAGGGCGCCGTCCACGCTCTTCAACGCGAGCGCGCCCCGCGGCGAGAGCGCACGCGCCACCCGGGCCGCCACCCGCCGCCGGCCGCTCCCCCGGGTGCTCGGCCCGCGCCGCCCCGGGGAGCCCGGAATGTTCGTCATGAGGGAGATCCTGGGAGGGAGGGGGCCGGTACGCGGTTCGGCGCGCCGGGGAGCCCCGGCCGCCTCCCCGGCGCCCCCTCCACCTCGCCCCCTGGCCGCAGCGAGCCGGCTGTCAGACGGACATGATGAGGTGACACCTCATCAACAGGACCGACACACAGCGAGGGACAGATGACCGACGCCTCCGTCTCCTTCAGGCTCCACCCCGGATCGCCCGACTCCCCCGTGATCCTCCACGTCCCGCACTCCTCCCGAGCGATACCGGCCGACGTCCGCGCCGGGATCGTGCCGGACGACCAGGCGCTCGCGCGGGAACTGGACCACATCACCGACGCGCACACGGCGGAGATCGCCGCCGCGGCGGCAGCGGCAGCGCGCGTCACTCCCTGGCGGTTCGTCAACCGGCTCTCCCGCCTCGTCATCGACCCCGAGCGCTTCCCCGACGAGCGCGAGGAGATGCTGGCCGCCGGCATGGGGGCGGTCTACACCCGGACCACGCACCGCGAGGAGCTCCGCCCGGCCGGCTTCGACGGGCAACCGCTGCTGGAGCGCTACTTCCACCCGTACGCGGAGGCGGTGACGGCCGCGGTCGCGGAACGCCTCGAAGCGGTCGGGCGCGCGGTGGTCATCGACGTCCACTCGTACCCGACGAAGGCCCTGCCGTACGAGCTGCACGGCGACGGGCCGCGGCCGCCGATCTGCCTCGGCACGGACCCCTTCCACACGCCCGCCGCCCTGCTCGACGCGGCGCAGCAGGCGTTCGCGGGCTTCGGCGGCACCGGTCTGGACAGCCCGTTCGCCGGGACGTACGTGCCGCTGCGGTACTACGGGAAGGCCGCGAACGTCAGCGCGCTCATGGTGGAGATCCGCCGCGACCTCTACATGGACGAGCCCGGTGGCCCGGCGGGCCCCGGGCTCGACGCCCTGGCGGGCGCGCTGGCCGACCTCGTCGAGCGGGCCTCCGCCTGACCGGCCCCCGGGGCCGCTGGGCCGGCCTGGGCCCGGCGGCCTACTGGATGCTCCAGCGGTGCGGGTGGCCCGGGTCGGTGGGGCAGGCGAAGACGTTGAGCTCGCCCCAGCGGCCCACGGTCACCTCGGTGGGCGTCGCGTGCGGGTGCGGGGGCAGGTCGTGTTGCTCCAGTGGTTTCCAGCTGCCGCTGCCGCGCAAAGCCGCAGCCGCCGCGTGACCCGCACCGCCCCCGCCGAGTCCGCGGAGCTCGCCGCTTTCCTTCGCGGCCTGGCCGACTCATTCACCACCGCCGACACAGCGGTCGACCAGGCCGTGAACACCCACTACGGCTTCGACACCGCCATCGACTTGATCATCTGCTCGCCGGAACACCAAGCGGACAAGCTGACCTGATACGCCGACATGCCACCGCGGGCGGGTGCCGTCGGTTCCGGCACCCGCCCAGGCGCGTTCTGCCAATGGCACCCATCCGGCCCGGCTCCGACCCGCCTTCTATGCGAGCTCCACGCTGGCCACCGCTGACGGCAGGGGCGGGGCGGCGCCCGCCGGAGTAACGGGATCGCGGCCGCTCATCCGCCGCCGTGCGGGGGCGCCGGGGTCGTGGCCCGCGCGAGCAGGCCGTCGACGAACGTGCGGAGTGTCTCCGGGTAGATGTCCCGCGCGGCCAGTCCGGCCCACTGGTCGGCGACGGCGGCCAGGTGGGGCACCTGGGACGCGTCGAAGGAGTCGCGGAAGGTCAGGTGCTGGCTGTCGGTGAGCCGTCGGGCGGTGTGGGCGCGGACGAGGACCTCGCCGACGGTGTAGTACCAGACGCTGCGGAAGACGTCGACGGACTGTGCGGGTGTGCAGCCGTGGTCGTCGGCGCCGGCCAGGACGGCTTCGACCATCCATAGGGCCGACTCGTCGAGGAGGCCGACGAAGCCGTCGGCGGAGAGGACCTCTGCGGCCCACGGCCAGGCGGCGAGGGCGTCCCGCATCGCGACGGCGGCCACGACGATGCGCTCGCCCGGGTCACTGGGCAGCTGGGGGGGTTCGACCTCGCCGGCGTAGTGGTTGAGCAGCAGGATCAGCAGGTCGTCCTTGTTGCGGATGTGGTGGTACAGCGTGGTCGCCCCGATGCCGATCTCGGCGGCCAGCCGACGGACGGTCAGCTTCTCCCAGCCGTCCTGGTCGATGAGTCGGCGGGCCGCCTCCAGGATCTGCGCACGGGAGGTGACGGGTGGCCGGCCGGTGCGGCCGTGCGGTGCGGGCGGTCGGGACATCGCCCCATCATGCCCTCCCGCCGGTCGCCGCGGCGAGCCGGGTACGGGTCGGAGTCCGATCGCGGGTCCGAGCGTGTTTCGGCCGTCCCGTGTTCACAACGGCCGATCTCGGGTGCTACTTTCGGAACATGTTCCGAAAGTCGGGACGATGGTGGGGACGGAGTGTGCGATGACAATCGGTTCGGGGGCTCGGCCAGGGCTTGTGCTTGCCGTGGTGGCCGTTGTGCAGTTCATGGTGTCGCTGGATCTGTCGGTTGTGAACGTCGGCCTCCCGGAGATCGCCACGGGCCTCGGCTTCAGCGCGGTGGGCCTGACCTGGGTGATCCACGCCTATGCGCTCACCTTCGGCGGGCTGCTGCTCCTCGGTGGCAAGGCCGCCGACCGGTACGGCCGCAAGCGGGTGCTGCTGATCGGGCTCGGCCTGTTCGGCCTCGCCTCGCTCGTCGGCGGCTTCGCCCAGGAGCCGGGCCATCTGATCGCCGCCCGGGCCGCGCAGGGCGTCGGGGCCGCCGCGCTGGCCCCGGCCGCACTCGCGATGCTGGCCACGACGTTCCCCGCCGGCAAGGCCCGCGTGCGGGCGTTCGGCGTGTGGAGCGCGATGAACGCCGCCGGAGGCGCCCTCGGCGTCCTGATCGGCGGCCTGCTCACCGAGTACGTCGGCTGGCGCTGGGTGATGTTCGTGAACGTGCCGATGGCCGCCGGCGCGCTCGCCCTGGCCTGGCGCGGCATCAGCCCCGGCCTGCCGACCGCCCGCGGCGGACGTCCGGACGTGCTCGGCGCCGTCCTCGCCGCGACGGGCATGACGCTGCTGGTGTTCGGCATCGTCCGCACCGACCAGTACGCGTGGACCTCGCCGACCACCCTGACGACCCTGGCGGTAGCCGTCGCGCTGCTGGCCGCGTTCGTCCACGTCGAGCGGACCACGGCCCGCGAACCGCTGGTCCGCCTCGGCCTGCTCGCCAACCGCTCGGTCGTCGGGGCGAACGCCTTCAATCTCCTGGTCGGCGCGGCCATGGCCTCGGCCTTCTACTTCATGTCGCTCTACCTCCAGCGGGTCCTCGGGACGGGGCCGGCGCTGACCGGGGTGATGTTCCTGCCGTTCGCCCTCGGAGTGGTCGCCGGGTCCGTACTCGCCGTCAAGCTCGGCTACCGTCTCGCTCCCCGCACCGTCCTGGTCGTCGGCGCGCTCCTGACCGCAGCCGGGTTCGCCTGGTTCGGCCTGATCAGCCCGGACGGCGCCTTCAGCACCGATGTCCTGGGCCCCTCGACCGTCGCCAGTGTCGGCTTCGGCCTCTGCCTGGGACCGATCGTCTCCACCGCCACCGCCGGCGTCGCGCCCCACGAGACCGGCACCGCATCGGGCCTGCTCAACAGCTCGCGCCAGATCGGCGCCTCGCTCGGGCTGGCGGTCCTCGGCACCGCCGCCCAGCGCCGCACCGGCCAAAGCGCCACACCCGAGGCCCTCAACGGCGGATACGCGCTCGGCCTGACCCTGTGCGCCACGCTCCTGGCCGCCGCAGCCCTCGTCGCCCTCACCGTTCTGCGGCGCACCGGCGCTCCGGCGCAGGACGAGCAGGACGAGCGCGATCCGGTCCCCGCCCGGCACTGACCACCCGGAACTGGCCGCCCGGCACCGACCGGACGAACCCGCCGCAGGCCCCGGCGCGCCCGCTGTCAGGACCGGCCGCGCCCCCGGGCGGTGCCGCAGCCGCGGGCGGGCACGCCGACCGGGGGCGCCACGGCGTGAGCACCGCACCGACGGCGACGAACGGTCACCCGCCACGAGCACGCAGGTGACCCCAGCAAGCACGGCCGACGGCCTGACCAGGGCGGGCCCGGCCACGACGAGACCGACGAAGGACGAAGACGCGATGACGATGACCACCACCGACCCTGCCAGGACGAGAGAGCAGGCCACACCGCCACCGGATGCCGGGCCTGTGGCCGGACACGGCGTGGCGGGGCTGCTGCGCCCCTTCGCCTTACGTTTCGCCGCTGTCGTCGTCCTGCAGGTGATCGGCGCCGTCGCGGGCCTGGTGCCGCTGCTGGCGGTCGTCGAACTGGGCCGCACACTGCTGTCGCCCGGCCCGGTCGACCACGGCCAGGTCCGGACCGTCGTGATCGCCGGCGCGGCCGGCCTGTTCGTCCGGCTGCTGTTCACCGCCGCGTCGTCCGGGATCGGGCACCTGCTCGACGACCAGGTGCAGCTGTCGCTGCGTCGGCAACTCGCCGCCCGGCTGGGGCGCGTCCCGATCGGCTGGTTCTCGCGGCGCCGAACCGGCGAGCTGGCCAAGGTGGTGGGGGAGGACGTCAGCGCCGTGCACCCGTTCATCGCCCACGCCCCCGGCGAGCTCGTCTCCGCGTTCGTCGTCCCGCTGGTGTCGCTGGTCTACCTGTTCACCGTCGACTGGCGGCTCACCCTGATCACCCTGACACCGGTGGTGCTGGCACTGGCGCTGGTCCCGCGGTTGATGACCCCGGCCCGGCAGCGCGAGCAGGCGGACCTCGACCGGGCCATGGGGCGGATCGCCGACTCGGCCGTCGAGTTCGTCCAGGGGATCGCCGTGGTCAAGGCGTTCGGCGCAGGCGAGCGCGCCCACCACAGGTTCCGTACCGCCGCGGACGACTTCACCGACATCTTCCAGCGGGTGGTGCACTCGCTCTCCGGCATCGGTGCGGGTATGCAGGTGCTGCTGTCGCCGCCGTTCGTGCTGCTGGTCGTGCTGACCGGCGGTGCCACCCTGATCACCACCGCCGACCTGGCCCCCGCCGACCTGCTGCCCTTCCTGCTGCTCGGACTGGGCCTGACCGCTCCGATGGCCGCGCTCTTCCACGGCTTCGACGACCTGCAGGCCGCTCGGCGCGCGGTCGGCCGGATCCGGGACGTGCTCGCCGTCGAGCCGCTGCCCGAGCCCGCGTGTCCGCGCGCAGCACAGGGCCACCGGGTGGAGCTGCGCGGCGTCCGGTTCGGCTACGACACCGAGCACGAGGTGCTGCGCGGCATCGACCTGGTACTCGAACCGGGGACGGTCACCGCGATCGTCGGACCGTCCGGCAGCGGGAAGTCCACACTGGTCCAGCTGCTGCCCCGGTTCTTCGACCCCTCCCACGGCTCGGTCCTCCTCGGCGGCGTCGACCTGCGCGAGCTCGGCAGCCGGGAACTCCACCGGACGGTCTCCTTCGTCTTCCAGGACGTCCGCCTGCTGCGCGCCCCGGTCGCGGACAACATCGCAATCGCCGTGCCGCACGCCGGCCTCGACGACGTGGTACGCGCCGCTCGGCTCGCCGGCATTCACGACCGCATCCTCGAACTGCCGCGCGGATACCGGACGGTGATCGGCGACGAGGCCGGCCTGTCGGGCGGCGAGGCACAGCGGATCTCGCTCGCCCGCGCCCTGCTCGCCGACACGCCCGTCCTGGTGCTCGACGAGGCCACCGCCTTCGCCGACCCGCAGACCGAACAGGCGGTGCGCCGGTCCCTGGCGGCCCTGCGGGGCGACCGGACGACCCTGGTCATCGCCCACCGCCTGGAGACGGTCGCCGACGCCGACACCGTCGTGGTGCTGGAGCACGGGGAGATCGTCGAGCGCGGCACACCCGCCGAACTGCGGGCGCAGGACGGGAAGTTCGCCGCCTTCTGGCGGCACCACACGGCAGCGGCCGCCGACGGGAGCGGCTCGGCCACCGACGGCAGCGGTCCGGCCACGCCGCCCGAACGGGCCTGGGCACCGCCCGCCGGCGGGAACGCGAAGGGGGAGGAACGCCCATGATGACGCACAGCCTGGTCGATCCGACGGAGATGTACCTGCGGACCATCTTCGAGCTGGAGGAGGAAGGGGTGGTGCCACTGCGGGCGCGGATCGCCGAACGACTGCGGCAGAGCGGGCCCACCGTCTCCCAGACCGTCGCCCGGATGCAGCGCGACGGCCTGGTACGGCTGGCCGGCGACCGGCGGCTGGTGATGACCGAGCCGGGCCGCCGGCGGGCCGTGCGGGTGATGCGCAAGCACCGCCTCGCCGAATGCCTGTTGGTGGACGTGATCGGCCTTCAGTGGGAGGACGCCCACGTCGAGGCCTGCCGCTGGCAGCACGTGATGTCCGACGCGGTGGAGCGCCGCCTGACGGACCTCCTCGGCCACCCCACCACCTGCCCGCACGGCAGTCCGATACCCGGGTCGGATCCGAACGGCGCCGTCCTCGACCCCTGCGTCACCATGACGGACGCGGCCACCGCCGCGGAGAGCACGGTGACGGTCGTCCGGATCGGCGAAGTGCTCCAGAACGACCCCGCGGTCCTGCTGCGCCTGAAGCACGCCGGGATACGACCCCACCAGCAGGTCACGGTCACGGCGACCGCCGACGGCGTGCGGATCACCGGCGACGGGCAGGCCACCATCCCCCGCGCACTCAGCGACCACATCTTCGTGGAAACCCACGGCCGCGCACTGCCAGGAGACGAACCCCGATGATCCGCATGCTGCTCCGGGTACTGGGACACGAGTACGCCCGACCGATGCGCCGCACCGTGGCCCTGATGACGACGACCGCGCTGGCCGAGGGCCTGTCCTACGCCCTGCTGGTCCCGCTGCTGCGGGCACTGCTCGGCAGCACACCCGACGACGCCTGGCCCTGGCTGACCGCCTTCGGCGCCGCGGTCGCGCTCTGCGCCACGCTGCGCTACGTCAGCGACCGGTCCGGATTCCGCGTCGGCGTCGAGCTGCTGCGCGGCATGTACCACCGCCTCGGAGACCACCTGGCCCGGCTGCCCGTCGGCTGGTACCGCGCAGACCGCGTCGGGCAGGTGTCCGCCCTGGCAGGCCAGGGCGTCCTGCAGGCGATGAGCGCGATCGCGCACCTGCTGGCACCGTCCGTCTCCGCCTGCGTGACACCCCTGACGATCGTCGCCGTGATGCTCGCCTTCAACTGGCAGATGGGGCTGGCCGCGCTGGCCGCCGTACCGGTCGTGGCCGCGATCCAGGTCCGGACGGGACGCTCGACGGCCGCCGCCGACGAGCAGCGCGCCGCACGCGACCAGCAGGCCACCGGGCGCGTCGTCGAGTACCTCCAGGCCCAGCCGGTGCTGCGCGCCGGCGGCCGGACCGCCGAGCGGTTCCGGCTGCTGGACGACGCACTGCAGGACGTTCGGCGCGCCTCCCGCCGCACCACGCTGTCGGCGCTACCCGGCGCACTGGGCCTGGGGCTGACGGTCCAGGGGGTGTTCACCGCGCTGCTCGTCCTGGGCGCCCACCTCGCCCTCGGCGATAGCGCCGGTCCGGCGGAGGTGCTGACGATCCTGGTGCTGGCCGCCCGCTGTGCGGATCCGCTGCTGTCGCTGACGGACATCGCCGGCAAACTGCGCACCGCCCGTTCCGAGCTGGCGAGACTCGACACCGTGCTGCGCACCGATCCGCTGCCGCAGGCCCGCGAACCGCTCCAGCCGGTCGGCCACGGCCTGGAGTTGACGTCCGCCGCCTTCCGGCACGGCACCCGCACGGTGCTCGACGGCGTGTCACTGACCGTCCCCCAGGGGCAGCGGCTCGCCGTCGTCGGACCCTCAGGTGCGGGCAAGAGCACCCTGCTGCAACTGCCCGCACGGTTTCACGACGTGGACGCGGGCACGGTGCGCGTCGGAGGCGCGGACGTGCGCGCGATCAGCCCCGAGGTCCTGGCGGCGCAGTTCGCCATCGTCTTCCAGGACGTCTACCTCTTCGACGGCACGATCGAGGAGAACGTGCGCCTGGGCCGTCCCGACGCCGACGACGCCGAGGTACGGGCGGCGGCGACCGCAGCACGACTGGACGAGGTCATCGAGCGGCTGCCCCACGGTTGGGCGACCAACGTCGGCGAGGGCGGCGCACGGCTCTCGGGCGGCGAACGCCAGCGGGTCTCGATCGCCCGGGCGCTGCTGAAGAACGCGCCCGTCGTGCTCCTCGACGAGGTCACCTCCGCACTGGACCCGGTCAACGAGGCCGCCGTCCACGAAGGCATCGAACGCCTGATGGCGGGCCGGACCGTCGTGATGGTGGCGCACCGGATGCGGACCGTCCGACGCGCCGATCGCGTCGTCTTCCTGGACGACGGCCGCATCGTCGAGGAGGGCAGCCACGACGAGCTCCTGCGCCGCGGTGGCCGCTACGCCGAGTTCTGGAACCTCTCCCTGGCGCCGGCGGCGCGTCCGTGAGCGGCCCCGGGGGGGGGGGGGGGGGGGGGGGGGGGGCAGGGGGGGGGGGGGGGGGGGGGGGGGGGGGGGGGGGAGGGGGGGGGGGGGGGGGGGCGTA
>NZ_JBVJCO010000001.1:431117-445665 GCF_055588525.1 Kitasatospora sp. NPDC041988 | reverse complement strand
TCCCTCCCCCCCCCCCCTCCCCCCCCCTCCCCCCCCCCCCCCCCCCCCCCTCCCCCCCCCCCCCCCCCCCCCCCCCCCCCCCCCCCCCGGGCCCGGGGCGCAGTGACCGCCGCGAGCCGGAGGGTGGCCGGACCCGACGTACGCAGGCCGCCGGGGGCGGCGTCTTCCCGGTCACCGAGTCGCGCACCGACTGGCCGGCCGGCACCGTCTTCCGTAGCTTCCGGCGCGGCGTCGGGCACCCTGAATCGGCAGACCGATCCGAGTCGGGAGCTGCTCGTCGACCCGGCCGGCTTGGTGTACGGCCTCGGGGAACATCGGTACAGCGGTTGGCGCTGAGAACCTTCAAGACCGAACTCGAACTCGGCCGCTGCTTGCGCCTTCCCGCCGAGGGGCCCTGCGAGTGCGACCTCTACCTGACCTGCGCGAAGTTCGTCACCACACCCGAGTACGCGCCACGGCTGCGGACGCGTCGCCGGGTCGAGCAGACCCTCGCCCTGGACGCGGCCGAACGCGACTGGGACCGCGAGGCCGAACGGCACCGCTGCACCAGCCAGCGCATCGAGAAGCTGCTGGCCGACCTCAACGAGCCCTTCGAGGACTAGGTTGACGCACAGAGCGGCATGGTGGCCCAAAGGATCAGATGTCAGTGAACCCACGTACGGTCTGCCCATGGATGATCAGCGGTCGCACTCTTTCTCGACAGACGATGTCAGAACCTTGAAGCCGGTTCTGCGGTTCCTGGGGGCTAGTAACGCGAGCGGGCGTGCTCCTTCCATTGGGGGGCGGACATGAGCGAAATACCGACGCACGAGAAAGAAGACGTGGGACAGGCGTGGGGCCGTGTCACCAGCTGGCTCAGGCAGAACGCTCCCAGCGTTTTCGCTGGTCTGGGCGGCCCGGGCAGCCAGACGGCCATCAGCGATGCTGAAGAGCACATGGGGCTGAAGCTGCCGAGGGAGATGGCGCAGTGGCTTCTGGCCAACGACATCGATGGTGAGGAGCAACCCAACGCCGGCTCGTGCCTGGTAGCGCTGGGGTGTGAGGGAGTCATCCCGAACGGCAGTCTCCTGCTGGGACTCACAGATATTCAGCGTGTCTACCTGCACATGTGGGGCTTGGAGACGATGGAACCGTCCGCAGACCCCGAATGGCCATTCTGGCGCCGGGAGTGGGTACCGTTCGCCGCGGAGAGCGACGGCTTCCACGGCAGGTTCCTGGACACACGCACCGGCACCGTCGGTTCTTGGAGCGAGGGGCAGAACCCTGAGGAAGGACGCTTCGCCTCACTGGCCGACTTCTTTCACGATGTGGCGGACCACCTCGAAGGGGTGTCCTCAGAACATCCGAGGGGAACCGTCAGGGGCCCCGTGAGGGACAGCGGTGCGGAGGGCGAGGCAATACGGCTATGGGCCCGAGCGAACGGCTACCTCGTCAATGACAAGGGACGTATCCCTGCCTCCATCCGAGAGGCGTACGAAGCCTCACTGTGAGCACCAAGGCTGCCCCGTTGCTGACCAAGCCAGCGGCTTACACGCTGGTTGGCACCCTGGTTGGCTCCTGAAGCCGTCAGTCCGCACCTTCCTCGCCGTTGTCGGCACACCGGACGATGATCAACTTGAACTGTCCACATAAACTCCGACATGGTGTTCGGCCTGTTCAAGATCCTCGGCTACAACTTCAGCCCCGGTTCCGCGACCTGGACGACCAGCGGTTCTGGTGGGCCACGATGCCCGGCGTCGCCACCGGCCACTACGGCGCGGTGGAGGACCTGGCCCGGAACCGGGTCAACCTGAACAAGGTGATCACTCACTGGCCGGACATGCTGAAGGTCGCCGGTTCCCTGGTCACCAACCAGGTCCGCGCCTACGACCTGCTGCGCATGTTCGGCCGTGAGGGGCGCCCGACCCCGTTGGGGCGGCGTTCGCCGAGTACGGGCGGATCGCGAAGACCGAGCACCTACTGCGCGTGGTCGACCCGGTGGACGACGCCTACCGCCGTCAGATGAACCGGCAGCTCACCGTGCAGGAGTCCCGCCACAAGCTCGCGCGGGACGTGTGCCACAGCAAGCGCGGCACCATCCACCAGGCGTACCGCGACGGGATGGAGGACCAGCTCGGCGCGCTCGGCCTGGTCCTCACCGCCATCGTGCTCTGGACGACCCGCTACATCGACGCCGCCGTCGCCCAGCTCCAGGCCGAGGGACACGAGATCCGCGAGGAGGACATCGCCCGGCTCTCCCCGCTCAAGCACCGGAACCTGAACCTCGGCCGCTACAGCTTCACCCCGTCTATCCCGGCCGGCGGCCTGCGCCCGCTACGCGACCCGGACGCGGCCGGGCTGGACGAGAACGACGGAGCGGAAGAAGACTCCTGACACATACTCGCTGGTCATCCCGTCACTTCTGCGGCAACGCCTGGCTGCGGCCGGGTACGCATGCCCCAGCGGGCAAGAGACGGGCCGACAGCGCCCAGTGCCGCGAAGAACAACGCCAGCAGCAGCCAACCCGCCGTGCCGAGTCCGAGCACCACCGTGGTGAGGATCGCGGGGGCGAGAGCCTGGCCCGCGCTGAAGCCGAGCCCGAGAACACCTTGGTACTGGCCCTGGGCATGGTCGGGGGCAAGACCGAAACCCAGGGCGAAGCACGCCGAGGACTCCCAGACCTCTCCCAGGCTATGGACGAAGATCGCCGCCAGGACCAGTCCTACCGCGGCCCAGACTGGGGCGTACGCCGCCAGCGCCATCATCGGACAGCTGACGAGGAAGAGCAGCCCCGCAGTGCGAAACGCCCTGCCGCCGTCGTACGGGGTCTCGATACGCGAGCCGATCCTGGTCTGCATCAGCACGCAGAAGAGAGAGTTGACGGCGAACAGCGCGGCCACCGTCCAGCGTGGCGTTTCGGTGTGCTCAGAGATCCAGATCGGCAGGAGCAGCGAGACCACCGGATACTGCAGTCCCATGGCCCCGTAGAGGGCGGTGAACGCCAGGAAGGGACGATCCGCGAAGGCCAGCCAGCGCCGCTGCCGCGGCGGCGCTGCCAGTATCGGATAGCGGGGCAGCAGGAGCAGAAGCACCGCGCACAGGGCGAAGCTCGCCGCGTTGCCGAGGATCAGCGTGACATAGGCGCTGCGGGTATTCGCGGCCAGCGCCAGCCCCGCACCCACCGTTCCCAGGACGACGCCCAGGTTGACGAACGTGCGCAGCTTGGCACGGAAGAGGGCCGGGCGCTCACCCCCGACCCTGACCACCAGCGCGCCCCACGCTGCCCCGCCGGCCGCCGCGGCGATCTGGTCGACCGTCGCGATGACCGTGAGCGCGGCCCAGCTCTCGACGAGGACGAGGGCCGCCATCGACACCGCCTGGACCATGAGGGCCAACATCATGATCGTGCGCGCTCCTCGCCGGTCGGCGAGATGCCCGCCTGGTATCCCCGCACACAGGCCGATCACTCCGGCAATGGTGAGCGCGGCGCCGACCTGCACCGCGGGCAGGCCCACGACCAAGGTGAAATAGAGCGCCGACGCCGCGTTGAACAGACCATTACCGACACGGTTGACGAAACTGGCGGCAATCAGCACGCGCTCCGGCCCGTTGTCCCCCGCTATGCGGCCTATCCGGCCTGCCACGCCACCCTTGGTCATGGACGGCAGGCTAACAGTGGTCGCTGATCCAGCAGCTGTCGCACAGAGATCCGGTAGTTGACCGCGCCGCGGGCCCGGACGAGGAGGGTTCCACCCCCGAAGGTCCTGTCGCCAAACGATGGCGAGCTCAAGCGGTCGACGCGTCCAATGAACCCGTGCAATCCGGGGGTTCACGGCGGCGCGAATCCAATCAGATCCGATGGTGATTGCTGACAGGGTTTGACGACAGAAGGGTCCATTCCTCCGTACGGAAGGGGCCCCGAGTGGCGAACCTGGTCTACAAGCGGGTCTCGACCGACCAGCAGTCCACCGCCCGGCAGGACCTCGTCCTGGAAGAGGCCGGAATCGAGGACCCGGTCGTCTTCGAGGAGGACCCGGGCACCTCCAGCCGCCTCCATCCGCTCCAGCGGCCGAAGTTCCGCGAGCTGCTCACCTACGCGCGGCCGGGCGACACCGTCCACATCTCCGAGATGTTCCGCCTCGTACGCGGCAACCGGCACATCCTCGACGTGCTCGACGTCCTCCACCAGGGCCGCCTCGCCCTGCGCATCCACGACGGCGCGTTCTCCGCGATGGACCTCACCGCCCATCACCCGCGCACCGGCGAGCTGCTGTCCACCGTGAAGTTCATGGTGCAGACCCTCGCCGCGGCCGGCGAACTCCAGCGCGACCTCCAGCGCGAGCTGACCTACGACGGGCTGCGGGCGGCCGAGGCCAAGGGCAGCAAGGGCGGGCGCCGCCCCGCCGTGGCGGCCGCGAAGACCGGCGACGTCCGCACGGCGTACTTGGAGGGCCGCTCGATCGCCGCCCTCGCCCGCGACCACGGTGTCAGCCGCGGCGCGATCCGTACGGCCGTCGCCGACCTTCTGCCCGAGCACACCGCCATTGAGGAGGACTCCCCGGCGCCGGAGCTGCCGGTCACCCTCGACATGCCGGGCAAGGTCGCCGACTTCCTCCGCGCCACCGAACTGGACGACGTCGAGCGGGCCGCGCTCGACCAAGGGGTGAGCGTGCGGCGCGGCCAGGGCTACACCCTGCGCGTCACCGCCGTCCCCGCCGTGCACCGCCAACTCCTCGCCCGCTGTCAGCCTCTCGACGGCGGCCCGGGCGCTCCGGCGGTTCCGGCCCAGCGCAAGGCCCGCCGCGAGTACGAGAACCGCGTCAGCGCCCTCGCACCGACCGGACCATGATCGTTCTCACCGCCAACCACGGCTCCATTGATCCCCAAGGCCGGTGTACGTGAGGACGAGGTTGCCCCCGTTGAACACCTGGTTGGCGGTGAGGGTGAGGATTCGGTGGTCGAATTCGGCGCCGAACATGGGGATGCCGGAGCCGGCGACGATCGGGTACTGCTTGACGATCAGCTCGTCGATCTCCGGGAGGAGCCGGCCGATCGGGCGCCCCCCACCACGCACTTCAGCGGGCCCGGTCAGCCGGTCAGCCCGGTCAGTGGGCCGTAGGGGGCGGCCGGGGTCCGGGTGGCCTGGGCCCAGTAGCGGTCGCCGTACGACCAGTGCCACCACTCGGTGGGGTAGTTGACCAGGCCCGCCGCGGTCAGCGCCGCGGCGAGGATCCGCCGGTGCCGGCGGGCCGGCTCGGAGATGTGAGGGGCGTCGGTGTAGCAGGCGAGGCTGCTCTCCTCGGGGCTCGCGTTGATCTCGGTGCCGAGGTCGAGCTCGACGCCGGACTCGGTGCACAGTGTCAGGTCGACGGCTGCTCCGGCCACGTGCGGGGCCACCTCGGGCGGAGCGAGCGAACGGCTGGCCTGGACGTACAGGTGCTCGTCCGTCCAGTCGGGGTTCGCCGCGCGGAGCTGCTCGGCGTACGCGGTGAAGTACGCCACCTGGAGGCTCATCGGACGGCATCCCTCGACGACGAGCAGGCGCAGCCCGGCGGGCAGCAGCGCGGCCGCGGACCGCAGGCGGCTCGCGACGCCCTCGCGCAGGTGGGCGTAGTGCCCGTCGGCGTCGGCCAGCCGGGGGTCGATCCGCAGCTCGGGGAACCCCCGCAGGTCGACCAGGGGTTCGCCGCACTCGGCGACGGGCACGCCGGTGACCCGGGGATCGCTCATCAGCACGGTCTCGGACATGGGTGCTCCACAAGGTGTCAGGTGGCCCGGGAGGGCCGGATGCGGCTGATGCGTGTTGCCTTCCGTGGCTGCTCCGGAGTGGTCGTAGGGCTCTCCGAGGCGCCCTGATCGCTGATGGGGTCTGAGTCCCTTCTGCGCGACAACAGGGTGTTCGCCCCGGCTCGGCCGGTCGCGCAGGGGGGGCTTGACCCGGTCATCGGGAACTCCGTGGGACTGCGGTGTCCCGCCACGCGGAGGTGGCGGGACACCTGCGGCGGATACGGGTTACAGCAGGACCCAGCCCGAGCCCCAGGAGCCGTTCGGAACGGACTGCCAGCGGTGGAAGGCGTTGCCGTCGCCGCCGATCACCGACACCTCGAGCCGCCCGTCGAGGTTGGTCGCCACGGCCACCCTGCCCGAGAGGGTGTTTCCGCCGAGGTTGCCGAAGCCGGTCGCCCAGCCACCGTTCTTGACGGTCTGCCACCTGTTGTACAGGTGCCCGTCCCCGCCGACCACGAAGACCTCCAGCCGGCCGTCGGCGTTGCTGCCGACCGCCACGCCCTTGAGGGCGCTGCCGCCGAGGTTCTCCCAGCCGCCGAACCAGTCGGAGCCGGGCGACTGCTGCCACTTGTGGTAGAGCTGCCCGTCACCCCCGACGGTGAAGACCTCCAGCCGGCCGTCGTCGTTGCGGCCGACCGCGACGGCGCTGCTGGTGCCGTTGCCGCCGAGGTCGCCCCAGCCGGCAGACCAGCCGCCGCCCGCCGTCACCTGCCACCGGTCGTAGATCCGGCCGTTGCTCCCGGTTACGAAGACCTCCAGCCGGCCGTCGGCGTTGCGCCCGGCCGCGACGCCGACCAGGTTCGCTCCGCCCAGACTCTCCCAGCCGCCGAACCAGTCGGCGCCGGCCGACTGCTGCCACTTGTGGTAGAGCTGCCCGTCACCGCCGACCGCGAAGAGCTCCAGCCGCCCGTCGGCGTTGCTGACGGCCGCCACGCCGCCGAGCAGGCCGTTGCCGCCGAGGTCGCCCCAGCCGGACCAGGCGCCGTTGGGCTCCAGCTGCCACTTGCTGAGCACCCGTCCGTCGGAGACGCGGAACGCCTCCATCCGCCCTGAGGTGCTCGCGGCGCTGCCGGTGCTGGTGGCGAGCGCGACGCCGTCGTCGACGAAGTCGGCCGCCCGGTCGTAGCGGATCGCCGTGTAACCGGTCACCTCGGACCACGAGTTGAATCCCCAGGCGTTGCGGTTGCTGATGGTGGACGGGTTCTCGACCGTCTCGCCGTCGCTGTTGAACGAGTAGACGTAGGCACCCTGGGTGTGGTCCAACGGGTTCTTCCAGTGCGAGAACAGCTCCATGTGGCCGTCGGGGCCGTCCCCGTCGGAGTCGCGCACCATCGCGTCGCCCGGCCGGAAGTCGTCCCGGGCGATGACGCGCATGCCGTTACTGCCGGACTGCGCGTACGACAGGAAGTCGTTCGTCAGCGGGCTCGACCCGAGGTGCCAGGCCATCGCCACCAGACCCGAGCAGTCCCGGCGGTAGCCGTGGCCGCCGTCGACGTCCGTGGCGGTGTACGACTGGGTGTAAGTCACACCGCGGTCCACCCAGTCCTGGGCCCGGGTGAGTATCTCGGTCCGGCTGATCGTGCCGGTGACCGACGAGGCCGCCTGCGCGGGTGCCGCTGTCATCAGGGTGACGGTGCTGCCCAGTGTCGCGGCGGCCAGTGCCACCGCCGTCGTTGCGGTCAGCCGTCGGGACAGGTGTCGCTTGCCGGTCGTCATGTACGGTCCCCCTCCGTGTATCCGTCGGCGGCCGCCGGGCCTGTGGCCGGCCTGGCCGCCGCTCTGCTGAGGAAGACACTCCCGGTCGCCGCTCTAAGTTCTCTCTAGGTCCCCCGCCGTTCTCTCCAGGCCCCCGCCTCTGCGCCCGCGCCTGCGAGTTCGGTGTACTCGCGGGCGCCGAACTCGGCGAACACCGCGATGGCCCGGGCGCGGACGGCGTCGGCCCGGGCGCGGTCGCCGGCGGCGGCGTACACCGCGGCGAGGTCCCGCAGCGTGCGGGCGCCGAACAGCGGCAGCTCCAGGGAGCTCCAGACCTCGCCCGCCGCGGTGAGGCAGTCCTCGGCCGGGCCCAGCTCGCCCGCGGCCAGGTGGTACTCACCGATGGTTCGCAGCACCAGGCCCTCGCCGAGCCGGTCGTGGTGGGCCCGGCAGACCAGCAGCGCGTCCTCCAGGGGCGCCCGCTCGGCGGTTCCCAGCCGGATCCTGTTCTTCGCCAGCGCCTGCGCCGCATAGGCGGTCATCAGGTGGTCGCCGAGCGCGCGGAGCATCTCCAGGGACTGCTCGAACAGCGCCTCCGCGACGCCGTAGTCGCCCATGGCGCGGCGGACCAGGCCGGTGGTGCGCAGGGTCAGGGCCTCGCCCCGGCGACTGCCCAGTCTCCGGTAGGCCGCCTGCGCGCCGTCCAGGGCGGACAACGCGTCGGCGTACCGGCCCTGTTCGAGGTGGACCGAGCCCGCGAGCCGGCCGGCGTAGCCGAGTCCGGCGTCGTCGCCGACGGTCCGGAAGCCGGTGACCGCTTCGTCGAGGGCGTCCCGGGCCGCCGCGAACCGTCCCTGTTCCCGGTAGGCGCTGCCGGTGCCCGCTCTGCTGACGGCCTGGCCGCGGAGGTCGCCGGCCGATGCGGACAGGCCGTACGCCGCGGCGAAGTACTCGTGGGCCTGGTCGAACCTGTCCTCTGCGTACCGCAGTTGGCCGAGACCGGAGAGCAGCATCGCCTCGCCGGTCCGGTTGCCGGCGCGCCGGGCGGCGGCGAGTGCGGCGTCGTGGGTGCGCCACCACTCCTCGAACCGGTTGCGGACGCCGAAGGACGACGAACAGAGCGCCACCGACACCTCGCACGCGGCCACGTCGAGGTCGAGCGCGGCGGCGCGTTCGACCGCGAGCACCAGCGCGGGCGCCTCCGGCTCGAACCAGTCGGGGGGCGGGTCGGGCAGGCTCGGCACCGGGCGGGCGATGCTGAAGTCGGCGCACGGCTCCACCTCGCCGGAGGGCGCCTGCCGGCGGATCAGCCAGAGCCAGGAGCCCAGGGCACGGGAGAGCGCCGCGCGCAGGTCGGCGGGGGTGTCCTCGGCCTCGGCTCGCTCAAGGGCGTACACGCGCAGCAGCTCGTGCAGCCGGAAGCGCGGTCGTAAGACCCCGGTGACGTCCAGCAACTGCGCGTCGATCAGGGCCTCGACCGCGTCGTCGGCGGTCCGGTCGTCGGTGTCCAGCAGCGCGGCGACCACCCAGGGCGCGAAGTCGGCGGCGCCGAGCAGGCCGATCAGGCGGAAGGCGCGCCGGGCGGCCGGGTCGAGCACCCGGTAGCTCAAGGCCACGCTGGCCCGGACCTCCAGGTCACCGACGGCCAGCTCGTCGAGGCGGCGACGCTCATCGGACAGCCGGTCGGCCAGGGTGGCGGGCGTCCAGTGCCGGCGGGTCGCGAGGCGGGCGCCGGCGGTCCGGATGGCGAGCGGCAGCTGCCCGCACAGGGCGACGATCTGCCGAGCGGCCGCGGGTTCGGCAGCGATCCGGTCCGGGCCGGCGATGCGGGCCAGCAGGTCCAGGGCGGCGGCGGTGTCGAACACGTCGAGGTCGGTGCGGGTCGCCCCGGCCAGGCCGGGCAGGCGGTTGCGCGAGGTGATCAGTACTCCACAGCTGGGGCTGCCGGGCAGCAGAGCGCGGACCTGCTGCTCCGCTCCGGCGTCGTCCAGAACCATCAGGACCCGCCTGCCGGTCAGCGCGGTGCGGAAGTGGTCCGCCCGCTCGGCCACCGCTTCCGGCACCTCCTGGCCGAGGGCGCGCAGGAACCGGCCGAGGATCTCGCCCGGGGTGGCCGGGCTCTCCGTGACGCCACGCAGGTCGGCGTACAGCTGGCCGTCCGGGTAGGCGGCGGCGACCTGGTGGGCGGCCTGCGCGGCGAGCGTCGACTTGCCGACGCCGCCGGCGCCGGACACGACGCACACCGGAACGGTGGTGCGGGCCCCGGTGAGCGTGGTGGCGAGCGCCTCGAGTGCCTCCGTCCGTCCGGTGAAGTCGGCTGCGGCGGGCGGAAGCTGGGCGGGGATCGGGGTCGGGTCCGGCGCGGCCGCGAGCAGGGCGGGGTCGCCCCGCAGGACCATTTCGTGCAGGCGGCGCAGCTCAGGACCGGGGTCGATCCCGAGTTCCTCCGCCAGCACCCGCCGGCCTTCCTGGTAGACCTCCAGCGCCTCGGCCTGGCGCCCGACCCGGTACAGCGCGAGCATCAGCGCACCACGGCTGCGCTCCCTCGTCGGGTGGTCGGCGACCAAGGCGGCCAGCTCGGCGATGTCGAGGCCGAGACCCTGGGCCGCCTCGGCCGCGATCCGCTCGTCGAGAACCGTCAGCCGCTCCTGGTCGAGCTGGACCGCCGCCGCCCGCAGCGCGTCGCCGATCCCGCCGAGCGCGGGTCCGCGCCACAGGTCCAGCGCGGCCCGGAACTCCGTCGCCGCGAGGTCGTACCTGCCGCCGGAGGCGGCCTGCCGGCCCCGGGCCACATGGCCGGCGAAGGCGTCGCGGTCCACCTGGCCCGCCTCGACGCGCAGCAGGTAGCCCGGCGGTCTGGTCTCGATGACATCGCCCAGCTCGCGGCGCAGCGACCACACGTACGTCTGGAGCAGCGTGCGGACCGTGTCCGGTGGACGCTCGCCCCAGACGGCGTCGATCAGCGTTTCGGCGGAGACGACGCGCCCCCCGTGCAGCGCGAGTGCCGCGAGCAGTGCGCGCGGCTTCCGGCCACCGAGCGGCATCCGCTGCGAGGCGCGCCACACCTCCACCGGCCCCAACAGTCGGAACTCCATTCCCCCTCCGGGCCAGACCCTGGCACTCCAGCACGACTTCGATGTTTCGCCTGGTCAGAGCCTGCGTGGGTGAGTGTACTGGACTGACGTTCCATCAGGGGCGGTCATCCCCCGGGCCGGCCGTTCGTACCGGCCTCCGCGTGGAGGCCGAGCAGGCCGGCGGCCTGTTGGCGCATCTCGACCTTGCGGACCTTGCCGGTGACGGTCATCGGGAACTCGTCCACCAGGTGCACGTAGCGCGGGATCTTGTAGTGGGCGATCCGGCCGGTGCAGTACGCGCGCAGGGTCTCGACGGTCAGCTCGGGGGCGCCGGGGCGCAGCCGGATCCAGGCCATCAGCTCCTCGCCGTACTTGGCGTCGGGGACGCCGATGACCTGGGCGTCGAGGACGTCGGGGTGGGTGTGGAGGAACTCCTCGATCTCGCGGGGGTAGATGTTCTCGCCGCCGCGGATGACCATGTCCTTGCTGCGGCCGGTGATGGTGAGGTAGCCCTCCTCGTCCATCGCGGCGAGGTCGCCGGTGTGCATCCAACCGTCGGCGTCGACCACCTCGGCCGTGCGGTCGGGCTGGTCCCAGTAGCCGAGCATGACCGAGTAGCCGCGGGTGCAGAGTTCGCCGGGGGTGCCGCGGGGGACGGTCTGCCCGGTCTGCGGGTCGACGATCTTGACCTGGAGGTGCGGGCCGACCCGGCCGACGGTGGAGACCCGGCGCTCCAGCGGGTCTCCGGGGCGGGTCTGGGTGGAGACCGGGGAGGTCTCGGTCATGCCGTAGCAGATCGACACGTCGCGCATGCCCATCCGTTCGACGACCTGCTTCATGACCTCGGTCGGACAGGGCGAACCCGCCATGATCCCGGTCCGCAGGCTGGAGAGGTCGTGGTCGGCGAAGGCCGGATCGTTGAGCTCGGCGATGAACATGGTGGGGACGCCGTAGAGCGAGGTGCAGCGTTCGGCGGCCACCGCGCGCAGGGTGGCGGCGGGGTCGAACGCCGGGGCGGGGATCACCACGCAGGCGCCGTGCGACAGGGCGGCGAGGTTGCCCATGACCATGCCGAAGCAGTGGTAGAAGGGCACCGGCACGCAGATCCGGTCGTGTTCGGAGTAGCCGCACAGCTCGCCGACGAAGAAGCCGTTGTTGAGGATGTTGCGGTGGGAGAGCGTCGCGCCCTTGGGGAAGCCGGTGGTGCCCGAGGTGTACTGGATGTTGATCGGGTCGTCCGGGCGGAGACCGGCACCGATGCTCTCCAGCTGGTCGGTGCCCCCGGCGGCGAGCAGGTCGGTCCAGGCGGTGGAGCCGATCAGCAGGACGTCCTTCAGCTCCGGGCACCGCGGCCCGGCCTCGGCGAGCATCGCCGCGTAGTCGGAGGTCTTGAACGAGGGCGCGGCGACGACCGTCCGGATGCCCGACTGCCGCAGCACGTATTCGAGTTCGTGGGTGCGGTAGCCGGGGTTGACGGTCACCAGGATCGCGCCGATGCGGGCGGTGGCGTACTGGACGAGGACCCACTCCGCGCAGTTCGGGGCCCAGATCCCGACCCGGTCGCCCCGGCCGACGCCGAGGGCCAGCAGGCCGGCCGCGACCCGGTCCACCTGGGTGGACAGCTCGCGGTACGTCCAGCGGCGGCCGGTGGGCAGGTCGACCAGGGCCTCGCGTGTGGGGAAGGAGCGGACGGCGCGGTCGAGGGCCGCGCCGATGGTGTCGTCCAGCAGGGGTGTGGCCGAGGCGCCGGCGTCGATGCTGGGAGGCGGGGTGGGCATGCGGGGGCTCCTCGGCTCGTCCGGACAGCTGGCGACCG
Source organism: Kitasatospora sp. NPDC041988 (assembly GCF_055588525.1). Taxonomy (NCBI): domain Bacteria; kingdom Bacillati; phylum Actinomycetota; class Actinomycetes; order Kitasatosporales; family Streptomycetaceae; genus Kitasatospora; species Kitasatospora sp. NPDC041988. The sequence goes on along the minus strand of NZ_JBVJCO010000001.1, from coordinate 433,314 downwards.
AGTCTATTCAGGGCCGCGCCTGACGTCATTCACCGCTGTGGACTGGAACCATGACGCGACGTCAACCGAATGTCGAAGGAGGATCCATGGCAGGTCAATTCGAAGCCGTGATCGAGGTCGAGCGGCCCGTCGCGGAGGTGTTCGCCTTCCTCGCGGACGGCCGGAACGACCCCGTGTTCAGCCCGCGCGTGCTGGAGATCGGCAAGACGCCGGACGGTCCGACCACCATCGGCACCGTGTTCAGCAGCACGGTCAAGGACGCCGGGATGAAGACCCGGCGGCAGATCCGGATCACCGCGCTGGACGCGCCGACCATGCTCCGCTGGACCGAGGTCTCCAAGAACCTCGTCACTTCCCGCGTCGGGGGCTACGACCTGGCGCCGCTGACGGAGACCACGACCCGGGTGCGGATCTTCAACACCCTGGAGGGCCACGGCCTGGGCAAGCTGTTGGTGGGCCTGGCCCTGAGCGCGGCCCGCAAGGACGCGCCCGCGTTCGGGCAGCGCATCAAGGCGGCGGTCGAGGCTTCCTGAGCGCCGGTTGAGCTGTTACACGACGGCGTGGCCGGAGCCGGGACGGCATGACCGGAGCAGGACGGCACAGCCGGAGCAGGACGCCGGAGGGCGGGCCGCGCGTGCGTGCCCGCCCTCCGGCGTGGAGGCGTCGGCTCCAGGTGGTCCGACCGGCCGGTGGCCGTGGCCTGGATCCGCCGGAATCCCGGTGCGGACGCTGTGCCTCTTCGGGCAGAGATGGGTGGAGATGACCCGAAGTCTGACCAGCAGAAACGATCCGTCGGGTAATTTCGCGAACGGCTGATGATCAGTCACGGGGGCGTGGGATCGGAGCAGGTCGTCGCGCCCTCCGAGCCGTTCCCGCACCCTGGACAGGACCCTTGATGCCGAACCCGCAGCCCGCCGTGACCCGGCGCACCGTCGTCGGGGCGATTGGCGCCACCGCCGCCGCCCTCGCCGTCGCCCCTGCCGCCTCCGCCGCGGCCGCTACGGCTGCCACAGCTGCCGCGCCCACCGCGCCCACCGCGCCCACCGCGCCCACCGCCGGACAGGGCGCGCGGACGGTCAGCGCCCCCGCCACCCGGGCGCGGTCCGCGGCGGGCGGCGAGGCCGCGAGCGTGCGGGCCGGGTTCCCGATCCGGTACGTCGGCGTCAGCTGGGACGGCCCCCGACGCGGCGCCGCCATCCGGCTCCACCAGGACGGCGCGGCACCCGGCGCCTGGCAGCCGCTGCCCGCCGGCTGCGCGGGCGGGCCGGACGGCCCCGAGGGCCCGGGCCGTCCCGGCGGCATCGGTACCGCCACCGCGCTGGTCGCCGCCGGCGGCGCGCCGGGATACGACCTGCGTCTGCCCGACGGCGCCGGCAACGTCCGCACCGCCGCCATCGACACCGTGCACGGCCCGGTCCGCCGCCTGGCCGTCGCCCCCACCGTGCCGGTCACCCTCGCCGGCGCCGAGTACCTCTCCCGGGCGGCCTGGGGCGCCGACGAGTCCAAGCGCTTCAAGAACGGCGTGGAGAACTCCCCCGCGAAGTACTACCCGCTCCAGACCCTGACGGTCCACCACACCGACACCCCGAACGCCGACCCCGACCCGGCGGCGACCGTCCGCGCGATATACGAGTACCACGCCATCACCAACGACTGGGGCGACATCGGCTACCACTTCCTGATCGACGAGGCCGGCCGGATCTACGAGGGCCGCTGGTCCGGCGAGGACGGCGTCCCGGCCGAGGACGGCGCCGGCAAGGTGGTCACCGCCTTCCACACCGCCGGCTTCAACTCCGGCAACCTCGGCATCGCCCTGCTCGGCACCCTGAGCACCCAGGACCCCACCCCGCAGGCCCGCCGGTCCCTCACGGCCCTGCTGGCCCTCGTCACCGGCACGCACCACCTCGACCCGCAGGCCCACGTGACCTTCGTCAACCCGGTCAACGGCGTGACCAAGCCCGTCGAGATGATCAGCGGCCACCGCGACTGGCTCGCCACCGACTGCCCCGGCGGCACCATGTACGCGAGCCTGCCCGCCCTGCGCGCCGAGGTCGCCGCCCTGGGCGCCGCCGCGCGCTGACCCCGGCGGGGGGGGGGGGGGGCCCCCCCCCCCCCCCCCCGGGGGGGGGGGGGACCGCCACGGGTAAGGGGTTCTCCCACCTTCCCTCGCCTATCTCCTCCTGTGGACACAGACCGT
>NZ_JBVJCO010000001.1:429073-431107 GCF_055588525.1 Kitasatospora sp. NPDC041988 | reverse complement strand
GCGTACCTCTCCCTTCCGTTTGCGTGGCTTCAGTCGTTTGTGTCATTGCCGTGCTTGGCCCCGGGGAGTCCCCCCCCCCCCCCCCCCGGACCCCCCCCCCCCCCCCCCCGGCCCGCCCGGGCGGCGGCTGTCCTACGCTGGCTGCATGCCCGTGCATCGAGGACCCGAGGGGCCGGCCACCCGTGCGAGCGGGCCGCAGTCCGGCGGGCTGGACGAGGTCCGGCGGCTGCTGGCCGGGCGGGGTGTCGCCGTCCTGAGCGGCGCGGGGCTGTCGACGGAGTCGGGCATCCCCGACTACCGGGGTGCCACCGGCCGGCTGCGCCGGCACACGCCGATGACGTACCAGGAGTTCGTCGGGAGCGAGGCGAGCCGGCGCCGGTACTGGGCCCGCAGCCACGCCGGGTGGCGGGCGATCGCCGAGGCGCGGCCGAACGCCGGGCACCGGGCGGTCGAGCGGCTGCGCCGGGCCGGCCGGGTGTCGGCGGTGATCACCCAGAACGTCGACGGGCTGCACCGCGCGGCCGGCACCGTCGACGCCGTCGAACTGCACGGCGGACTCGACCGGGTGATCTGCCTCGGCTGCGGGCGCAGCAGCGCGCGCGAGGAGCTCGACCGGCGCCTGCACGCCCTCAACGGCGCCTCCGCCGGTGCGGATGCCCGGGCGAACCCGGACGGGGACGTGGAGCTGCCCGACGCACTCGCCACGTCCTTCCGTGTCCCGCCCTGCACGGCGTGCGGCGGCATCCTCAAGCCCGACGTCGTCTTCTTCGGCGAGAACGTGCCCAGGCCTCGCGTCCAGCACTGCTACGACCTGGTCGACGGCGCCCGCGCGCTGCTCGTCCTCGGGTCGTCCCTCACCGTCCTGTCGGGCCTGCGCTTCGTGCGGCACGCCGCGGGCACCGGCAAGCCCGTCGCGATCGTCAACCAGGGAGCGACGCGCGGGGACGCGTACGCGGAGGTGACGCTCTCCCTGCCGCTCGGCGCGACGCTGACGACGCTGGCGGACCAGCTCGACGGCGGGCCGTCCGCCGGCGCCTGACGACGCTCGGCCGCGGAAAAGAGCTCCCCGGAAAGCGCTCCCGGTACGCGCCGGACCGCTGCGCCCGGGGGTTGCGTATCCTCTGTAGCTGTTCGGTTCTGGTGTTTTCGGTTTGTTGGTGAGGGGAGCGGGGCTGTGGCGGATTCGGGACTTCTGGCCCATCAGCGGCAGGCGCTGATCGCCGAGATCGTGCGCCGCAGCGGTGCGGTGCGGGTGGCCGATCTGGTCGAGCAGTTGGGGGTCTCCGACATGACCGTCCGCCGGGACCTGGACGCGCTGGAGCGTTCGGGCACGGTGAAGAAGGTGCACGGGGGTGCCGTACTCGGGTCGGAGACGGCGGTGGCCGAGCCGGGGTTCGAGGTGAAGTCCGGCCTGGAGTCGGCGGCGAAGGCGGCGGTGGCGGACGCCGCGGCGGCGCTGGTCGAACCGGGCAGCGTGATCGCGATCTCGGCGGGGACGACGGCGTTCGCGGTCGCGGCGAGACTGCTGCGGGTGCCGCGGCTCACCGTCGTCACCAACTCGCTGCCGGTCGCAGACCTGATCCGCTCGGCCGGGGAGCAGCACGATCCGGACGCGCCGTCGCTGCTGCTGACCGGGGGCTCCCCCACGCCGTCCGCGGCGCTGGTCGGACCGCTGGCGGACCAGTCGATCAGGGCGCTCCACGTCGACCTGCTGATCCTGGGGGCCCACGGGGTGTCCGAGAAGGCCGGCCTGACGACGCCGAACCTCGCCGAGTCGCAGACCAACCGGGCGCTGGTCGCCTCCGCCCGGCGCGTCGCGGTGGTGGCGGACCACAGCAAGTGGGGTGTGGTCGGCCTGAGCGGGTTCGCGGCGCTGGAGGACATCGACGTGTTCGTCACGGACTCCGGGCTGGGCGAGCACGCCCGGGGCGTCCTGGCGGAGGCGGTCGGCGAGCTGGTGGTGGGGGGGGGGGGGGGGGGAGGGGAGGGGGGGACGCCTAGTAACAACAAAGAGGGGACGACTGGCGGGCGCGA
>NZ_JBVJCO010000001.1:420104-429063 GCF_055588525.1 Kitasatospora sp. NPDC041988 | reverse complement strand
CCTCCCCCTTCCCCCCCCCCCCCACCCCCCCCCCTCCCCCCCCCCCCCCCCCCCCCCCCCCCCCCCCCCCCCCCCCCCCTCCCCCCCCCCCCCCCCCCCCCCACCGGCATGGGCACCGTCCTGGTTACCGGCATGGGCACCGGCGTGGGCACCGGCATGGGCACCCGCCGGGCCGGCTAGCCGGGAAGGCCCACGGCGCGGTCGCCGCTGCGGCGCTGCTGGACGACCACGGCGGCCACCAGCAGCGCGCCCTGGGCGACGTTCTGCCAGAAGGAGTTGATGCCCTGGACGGTGAGGCCGTTCTCCAGCGCGCCCAGCAGGGCGACGGCCAGCAGCGTGCCGCCGATCCCGCCCCGGCCGCCCTTGAGTGCGCTGCCGCCCAGGGCGGCGGCCGTGATCGCCTTCAGCTCCAGCCCCTCGCTGCCGGAGACCGGCTGCCCGGAGCCGGTGCGGGCGGTGAGCAGGATGCCGGCGACGGCCGCCACCACGCCGATCAGGGCGTACACGGCGACCAGGTACTTGTTGATGGCGATGCCGGCCAGCCGGGCGGCGGTGTCGTTGCCGCCGATCGCGTAGAGGTTGCGGCCGATGTCGGTGTACTTGAGCAGCACGTGCACGGCCAGGGCGGTGAGGATCAGGATCCAGACCATCACCGGCAGGCCGGCGATCTTGCCGCGGCCGAGGAAGACGAACACCCCGTCGTTGAGGACGTAGCCCTGCGCCCGGCCGTCCGAGACCAGCTGGGCGAGGCCCTTGTAGGCGGCGAGGCCCGCGAGGGTCGCGATGGTCGGGTTGACCCGGCCGTACACGATCACGGCACCGTTCACGATGCCGACCAGCGCGCCCACGCCGACGGCGGCGGCCATGCCGGCGAAGGCGTTGGACCCGGCGGAGGTGAACGCCATCGCGCTGACCACGGAGGCCAGGCCGGCCTGCGATCCCACCGAGATGTCCAGGCCGCCGCAGATGATCACCACGGTCTGCACCACGGCGAGCAGGCCGGTGATGGTGGCGGCCTCCGCGATGACCTGGATGTTGGTCCAGCTGAGGTAGTTGTCGTTGAGGGCCCCGAACACGGCCAGCACCACGGCGAGTGCGCCGACGAGGCTGAGGTTCTGGCCGCCGATGCCGGCGAGCAGGGAGGCCGGGCGGGCGGGGCGGCCGTGCGGCGCACCCTTGAGGGCCGGCGGGGTGGTGGCGGTGGTCAAGAGGATGCTCCGGGAGAGGTCGTGCCGGTGATGTCGTCGGCCATGGCGAGTTGGAGGACGGCCTCCTCGGTGGCGTCGTCCCGGCTCAGTTCGCCGGTGACGCGCCCGCCCTGCATGACCACGATCCGGTCGGCCAGGCCCAGGATCTCGGGCAGTTCCGAGGAGATGACCAGCAGGGCGACGCCCTCCTCGGCGAGGTCGGCGATGATCCGGTAGATCTCGGCCTTCGCACCGACGTCGATGCCGCGGGTCGGTTCGTCGAGGATCAGCAGCTTCGGACGGCGGGCCAGCCAGCGGGAGAGGACGACCTTCTGCTGGTTGCCGCCGGAGAGCTTGCCGACCTCGTGCTCGACGGACGGGGTGCGCACCCGCAGGCGCTCGGCGTACTGCCGCGCGAGGTCGCCTTCGGCCGTCCGCTTCACGAAGCGCAGGCGGCGCAGCCGTTCCAGGACGGCGATCGAGGTGTTGTCCCGGACGGAGCGGTGCAGGAAGAGCGCCTGGGCCTTGCGTTCCTCGGGGGCGAGGGCGAGGCCGGCCCGGATCACCCGGCGGGGGCTCCCCGACGGCAGTGGCCGGCCGTCCAGGGTGACGGTGCCGCCGCGCACGGGCAGGTCACCGGCGAGGGCGAGGGCCAACTCGGAGCGTCCGGCGCCGATCAGGCCCGCCAGGCCGACGATCTCGCCGGCGCGGACGGTCAGGTCGACGCCGCGCACGTGGTCGGTGGTGACGCCCCGGGCCGCCAGGACGACGCGGTCGGTGGCGACGGTGCGGCGCACGAACAGGGCGGACAGGTCGCGGCCGACCATCTGGCGGACCAGTTCGCCCTCACTGGTGCGGTGCGCGTCCTGCACGCCTGCCAGGGCGCCGTCGCGCAGGACGGCGATCCGGTCGGCGAGCCGGAAGATCTCCTGCATCCGGTGCGAGACGTAGACGACGGCGATGCCCTGCTCGCGCAGGCGGCCGATGAGGGCGAACAGGGCCTCGACCTCGTGCTCCGAGAGCGAGGAGGTCGGCTCGTCGAACGCGATCAGTTTGGCCTCGCCGGTCAGGGCGCGCAGGATCTCGACCAGTTGGCGCTGGGCCGAGGTCAGTTGCGAACCGAGCAGGTCGGGGTCGAGGACCCCGGCGAAGCCGAGCCGGTCGAGGTCCGCGGTGATCCGGCGGCGCAGCTCGGCGCGGTCCAGGCGGCGGCCGGCGGCCCGGGGCAGGGAGCCGGCGTAGACGTTCTCGGCGACCGAGACGTGCGGGATGATCTCGGGTTCCTGCGGGATGATCCGGATGCCGAGGGCCCTGGCCCGGGCCGGGGAGCGCAGTTCGACGCGCCGGCCGTCGAGGAGGACGTGGCCCTCGGTGGGCCGGTGGTCCCCGGTCAGGATCTTCAGCAGCGTGGACTTGCCGGCGCCGTTCTCCCCCATCAGCGCGGTCACCTTGCCGGCGGGGAAGTCGAGGGTGACACCGGCCAGGGCCTGGACGGCTCCGAAGCGTTTGACGACACCTTCGACGCCCGTGGTGCCGGCTGGCCGCGGGTCGACGGACGGGCCGGGATCGGCGGGCGGCCGTTTGGCAGGTGGCCGGTCGGCGGGTGGCCGGTCGGCGGGTGGTCGGGGGCCGCCGGCGTTGGGGCGGCGCACTCTGCTCACGGCTGGGTCACCTCGGGGGCGTCGAACGGGTCGGGCTTCGTACGGGTGGGACGTCGTACGGATCGGCCTCGAACGGGTCGGGACTCGTACGGGTGGGACGTCGGTCGGGTCGGCCTCGTACGGGTCGGGCGTCGTACGAATCGGCGTCGTACGGGCGGGGAACCGGGTGGCCGCCGGCGTGGGCTGGCGGCCGCCCGGTGACGACCGGTCAGGTGCAGGTGACCCCGGCGCTCTTCCAGGTGGCGGCGTCGACCATGGTGGTCTTGGCGAATGCCTCGGCGGGCATGTCCTTGCCGTTCTTGAGCTTGTCGTACATGGTCTGGACGGCGAGCGCGCCGACGTCCCGGCCGTTGATGAACAGCGCGGCCTTCATGCCGGAGGGCTGGGTGCCGCTCCAGTCCTTGCAGGCGAGGTAGGCGCCGAGGCCGACGCCGGCCACGTTGTCGGCGCTCACGCCGGCGTTGCGCAGGGCGGTGACGCCGCCGTGCACGTTCTCGTCGTTGCAGCCCCAGACGACCCAGTGCTTGACGCCCGCGTTCGCGGTGACGGTCGCGGCGACCTTGTCCTGGGCGCCGGTGGGGGTGTTGTCGGTGGCGACGTCGATGGTCTGGACCCCGGGGGCGACGACGCCGAAGGCCTCCTTGGCCGCCTTGACCCGGTCGCCGCAGACGGTCACGTCCTGCTTCCAGGCCGAGATGACCCGGGTGTCGGCGGCGCTCCAGCCCGCCTTCGTGTACTCGTCCGCGGCCCGCTTGCCGACCTCGGTGCCCATCTGGGCGCCGCTGAAGCCGACCCGTGGGACGAGGTCGCCCTTGGCGCAGACCGACGGGTCCGGGCCGGTGGCGCAGACCTGGTCGTCGGAGGTGAGGAGCGCGATCTTGGCTTCCCGGGCGGTCTGGACGACCTGCGGCCCCACAGCCGGGTCCGGGACGACGACGATCACCCCGTTGGTCTTCTGGGCGATGGCCGCCTGCACCTCGCTGACCGTCTTGTTGGCGTCGTTGCCGAGGTTCACGACCTTGAGGTCGATGCCGAGCTCCGCGGCCTTCGCCTTGGCGCCGGCCGCCTCGCCGACGAAGTACTCCTGGTCGCCCTGCTTCTGCAGGTAGGTCAGCGAGACCTTCCCGCTCACCGGGGCGACCGAGGCAGCGCCGGTGGTGGACTCCTGGCCGGTGGAACAGGCGGTCGTGGTCAGGCCGAGGGCGAGCAGGAGGCCGGCGGCGGCACGGCCGGTGGTGCTTCGGGTCATGGGGGAAACGCTCCTTTGTGCCGGTCGGGGACCGGTACCGGCACGGGTGGGGATCGAGGGTGCGCCGAGCAGGCCAGGACTGAGTGCATGTTCAATAAGCGATCAGAACCAAACGGACTTCAACGCGATGTGAAATATCACATGGTTCACTGACCTCGCGTCAAGCACGCTGTCACACCGAAATCAACCTGTGACATGCCGCGGCGCACGGCGGTGCCCGCCGTGCCACCCGGGCCGAGTGGCCGTCATCGGCGGCTCCGTGCAAGGCACTTGAGCCCGGCCCGTGCGTGTGTCTATGCTGCGTTGCTTTCTGTTGGGACTTCAAACAGAAACCAACGGCAGCGGACTGCCGATCCCCCACCCCCACCTGCGCACTCTGGAGCGCCCATGCGGATACCCCTGCCCCGCGCACTGCCCCGTGCCCTGCCCCGCGCCCTGGTCGCGCTGTCACTCGCGGCGACCGGGCTCGGCACCGTCGTCCTCGGTGCGGCCGCCCCCGCGGCGGCCCTGGACAACGGGCTCGCCCTCACCCCGCCGATGGGCTGGAACTCCTGGAACACCCTGGGCACCGGGGTGACCCAGGAACAGGTCGTCCAGACCATCGACTTCATGTCCGCCAACGGGCTGGTCCAGGCCGGCTACGACACCGTCACCATCGACGACGGCTGGTCGCTCGGCCACCGCGACGGCCAGACCACCGACCTGGTCAAGAACTCCTACGGCGCGATGCAGCTCTACGACGCCAACCGCAACCCCGTCAGCGGCACCGACGGCACCGGGTTCGACCTGACCACCGGCCACCTCGTCCCCGACCCGGCGCGCTACCCGGCGCACACCGTCAACGGGCAGTCCCTGAACGGGATCCAGTACCTGTCCTGGTACGCCCACAGCAAGGGCATGAAGTTCGGCCTCTACGCCACGGACACCTACACGACCTGCCAGGGCCGCCCCGGCAGCCTGGGCCACGAGTCCACCGACGCCGCCGACTTCGTCGCCTGGGGTGTGGACTTCGTCAAGTACGACGACTGCCCGTACGGCCCGCAGATCATCGGCCCCGACGGCCACAACTACTGGACGCAGGGCGAGGGGAGGGAGCTGACCCGGTCGATCTACGCCCGGGTGCGCGACTTCCAGCGGGCACTCGACTCCGCCTCGCAGTCCCAGGGGCGCCCGCGGGTGGCACTGAGCGTCTCCGCGCAACCGGTGCACACCGGCGTCCCCTACCTCCTGGCCTCCGACGACCCGGCCCGCACCGACCCGGTGGTGGTCGCGGCCGGTACGCCCGCGAACGAGGCGCCCGGCTACGCCCCGACCGGGGTCTGGTGCGGGCAGGTGGCCAACCTCTGCCGGATCGGCGGCGACCGCGGCCCGGACCTGGAGGGCGTGCTCTACAACGGCCAGCTGCAGACGGCCCTCAAGTACCCCGGCAACGCCCGGCCGGGCAGCTGGAATGACATGGACATGATGTTCGCCGGCTGGCGGAACCCGTACGGCGTGTACGGCCAGACCGACACCTGCCCCTGCCACAAGCCCATGTCCCTGACCGAGTCGCGCAGCGAGATGTCGATCCTCGCCATGATGGCCTCCCCGCTCATCTCCGGCGCGGACCTGCGCACCGCCGCGAACTCCCAGCACACCCGGGACGGCCTCACCTGGTCCACCGGCATCACCGCCGACCAGCTGGCCGTCTACAAGAACACCGAGGTCATCGCGATCGACCAGGACCGGCTGGCCAAGCCCGCCACCCTGGTCGGCGCCCCGCCCAACAGCAGGACGGCGCCGGTCGTCCTCAAGCGGCAACTCGCCAACGGTGACACCGCCGTCCTGCTGATCAATCAGGACCCGGCCGGCTACCGGACCGTCTCCACCAGCCTGGGCGACCTCGGCCTGACCGGGCCCGGCTACTCGGCGAAGGACCTCTGGACCGGCGCCACCGGCAACGTGACCGGCAGCTTCAGCGCCCAGGTGGAGCCGCACGGCGTCGCCCTCTACCGCCTCAAGGCGCTGCCCGGCACCATCCCGGCGACGGTGGTCGGCGACGGCCGGTACCACGGCATCAGCGCCGGCGGCACCGGCGGCCAGGCGCTGGAGGTCCAGGGCACCTGCAGCGCGCCCGACGGCTCCCCCACCGACGTCAACACCTGGTGGAGCTCGCACACCTCGGAGCAGTGGAACTTCGCCCCGAACGCCGACGGCACGGTGCGCATCACCGACAACTGCTACACCGGCACGCAGAACCACGGCACGCTCACCGGCCCCGGCACGCCCGGCCAGCCCGCCCGGGTCCAGAACGCCTACGACGCCGGCAACCCCGCCCAGAAGTGGCGCGTCGTCCAGAACACCGCCACCGGAGCGCTGACCATCACCAACGTCGCGACCGGTCTGGTCCTGGCCGCCCCGCAGGCCACCGCGACCTCCCCGGTGGTCCTCAGCCCGTCCGACGGATCGGCGGCGGGGCAGTCCTGGAGCCTGCTCTCCTGACCTCCCCGCCCTCCTGCTCCCCGGCTCCGGCATGTCGCCGGAGCCGGGGTCCTTCCCAACACACCCTCTCTGGAGGACCTTTGCGCTCCCCCAGCACCTCGCAACCCCGCCGCACCCCTCCGCCCCGCCGCGCCTCGCAGCCCCACCGCGTCGCGTCGGCGCTGACGGCCCTCACCCTGCTCACGGGCGGCGGCGCCCTCGCCGTCGGACTCCAACTCGCCACCGCGCCACCGGCGCTGGCCCTGGACAACGGGCTCGCCCTCACCCCGCAGATGGGCTTCAACAACTGGAACTCCACCCACTGCGGTGCCCAGTTCAACGAAGCCATGATCAAGGGCATCGCCGACCTCTTCGTCAGCAAGGGCCTCAAGGCCGCCGGCTACCAGTACGTCAACCTGGACGACTGCTGGGCGCAGCCCCAGCGCAACGCTGCGGGCGACCTCGTCCCCGACCCGGTCCGCTTCCCGAACGGCATCAAGGCGCTCGCCGACTACGTCCACGCCAAGGGTCTCAAGTTCGGCATCTACTCCAGCGCGGGCGACCACACCTGCGATGTCCAGGGCTTCCCCGGCGGCCTCAACCACGAGCGGCAGGACGCCAGGCTCTGGGCCTCCTGGGGCGTCGACTACCTGAAGTACGACAACTGCCACAACCAGGGCATCGACGCCCAGGCGCGCTACAAGGCGATGGGCGACGCCCTGAAGGCGACCGGCCGCCCGATCCTCTACAGCATCTGCGAGTGGGGCAGCACCGGCCCGTGGAACTGGGCACCGTCGGTCGGCAACTCCTGGCGCACCACCGGCGACATCAGCGACACCTGGCAGAGCATGATCTCCATCGCCCAGGCCAACCAGGGCCTGGCCGGCTACGCCAAGCCCGGGGCCTTCAACGACCCCGACATGCTGGAGGTCGGCAACGGCGGTATGACCGCGACCGAGTACCGGACCCACTTCAGCCTCTGGGCCGAGATGGCCGCGCCCCTGATGATCGGCACCGACCTGCGCACCGCCGAACCGGAGACCTTCGAGATCCTGACCAACACCGACGTGATCGCGGTGGACCAGGACCCGCTGGGCCGGCAGGGCTCCGTGGTCTCCTCCGAGCAGGGCCTGGTGGTGATGTCCAAACCGCTGGCGGACGGCGGCCGGGCCGTCACCCTGACCAACGAGGGCTCCTACGACGCCACCATCACCGCCACCGCGCAGACCCTCGGCATCGGCGGGGCGGACTCCTACACGGTCAAGGACCTGTGGTCGAAGAAGGCCACCACCGGCAACGGGACCGTCAGCGCCACCGTGCCGGGGCACGGTACGGCGATGTTCCGGGTCACCCCGGGCTCGCCCGTCCCCCCGCCGACCGGGGTGACCCAGCTGAGCGACCTCCCGTTCGCCTCCGTCTCCAACTTCTGGGGCCCGGTCGAGCGCGACCGCACCAACGGCGACCACGTGGCCGGTGACGGACAGGCCATCACCCTCCGCGGCCGGTCCTACGCCAAGGGCCTCGGTACGCACGCCCCCAGCGAGGTCGCCTTCCACCTCGGCGGCACCTGCAGGAACCTGGTGACCGACGTGGGGATCGACGACGACGCCTACGGCAACGGCTCGGCGGTGTTCCGGATCTACAAGGACGACACCCTTGTTGCCGACAGCGGCACGCTCACCGGGAAGGACCCGGCCAAGCACCTCACCGCCGATCTGACCGGCGCCACCACCGTCCGCCTGGTGGCCACCGACGCCGGCGACGGCACCGGCTACGACCACGCCGACTGGGCGGGCGCACGGATCGCCTGCGGCAGCGGCCCGGCCGCAGGCACCCACCAGCTCTCCGACCTCCCCTGGTCCTCAGCCGGCAACAGCTGGGGCCCGGTCGAGAGGGACATGAGCAACGGCGACAACCAGGCCCGGGACGGACAGACCATCACCATCGCGGGCACCACGTACGCCAAGGGCCTGGGCGTCAACGCCCTCAGCGAGGTGGTCTACTACCTCGGCGGGTCCTGCTCCTCCCTCACCACCGACGTGGGGGTGGATGCCGAGGCGAACGGCCGCGGCAGCCTCTCCTTCGAGATCTACAAGGACTCCACCAAGGTCGCCGACAGCGGCCTGATGACCGCGAGCTCCGCCGCCAAGCACCTCACCGCCGACCTCACGGGCGCCGACGAGCTGCACCTCGTGGTCACCGACGGCGGCGACGGCACCAACAGCGATCACGCCGACTGGGCGAACCCCGTCCTCACCTGCTGACGTTCACCACTGCCCGAAGGCGGGGTGCCGGGCCCGGTTCTGCACCACGCCCATTTCGGCCTTTGTCATCCCCGTCCGTCCACAGGCCGGGGGGGTGGGGTGATTCCTCCGCGGGGAGAGGTGGGAAAAGCCCCAGTT
>NZ_JBVJCO010000001.1:404008-420094 GCF_055588525.1 Kitasatospora sp. NPDC041988 | reverse complement strand
GCCCCCCCCCCCCCCCCCCCCCCCCCCCCCCCCCCCCCCCCCCCCCCCCCCCCCCCCCGCGCCCGTGCCGTCCTGTGCCGTCCCGTGCCGTCGACGGTCAGGTGAGGTGGCGGGCTCCCTCGGCGGGGAGAGTGGGAAAGATCCGCGGCTCGGTGTGGCCGGCGGCCCGGAAGGCGGCGGTGACCCCGGTGGTGACGGCCTCGGCGGCGCGGTCGGGCACCAGGGCGATGACGGAGCCGCCGAAGCCGCCGCCGGTCATCCGGGCACCGAGTGCCCCGGCGGCGACGGCCGCCTCGACCGCGAGGTCCGTCTCGGCGCAGGAGACCCGGAAGTCGTCGCGCAGGGAGGCGTGGCCGGCGGTGAGGATGGGGCCGAGCGCGGCGGGGTCGGCCGCGTCGAGCAGCGCCACCGCCTCCCGGACCCGGTCGTTCTCGGTCACCACGTGCCGCACCAAAGGCCGCAACTCATCGGGGAGTTGAGCGCGAGCGTGGTCGAGGTCGGCAGCCGGGAGGTCGCGCAGCGCGGGAAGGCCGAGCAGGGCGGCGGCACGTTCGCAGCCGGCCCGCAGCGCGGCGTACGCGCCGTCGCCGAGGTCGTGCTTGACCCGGGTGTCGATGACCAGCAGGGTCAGGCCGGCGGCGGCGAGGTCGAACGGGACCTGTCGGGCGCTGAGGTCGCGGGTGTCGAGGTGGAGGGCGGCACCCTCGTGGCAGCACATCGACGCCATCTGGTCCATCACCCCGCACGGGACGCCGACGAACCCGTTCTCGGCCCGCTGTGCCAGCAGGGCCAACTGCCGGCGGTCCAGGTCGAGTCGGTGGAGGTCGCGGTAGGCGATGGCGACGGCGCACTCCAGGGCGGCCGAGGAGGAGAGGCCGGCGCCGGCCGGGACGTCGCTGTCGAGCAGCAGGTCGGCGCCGCCGACCGGGTGGCCGGCCTCGCGCAGCGCCCAGACGACGGCGGCGGGGTAGGCGGCCCAGCCGTCCACGGCCCCGGGTGCGAGATCGTCGACGGCCAGCTCGACCGGCGGGCCGTCGCTGCGGGTGGAGTGCACGCGCAGCAGGCCGTCGTCACGACGGCGGGCCTGGGCGCGGACGGTCTGCGGGAGTCCGATCGGGAGGACGAACCCGTCGTTGTAGTCGGTGTGTTCGCCGATCAGGTTGACCCGGCCGGGCGCGGCCCATGCGCCGTCGGGGGCGTGGCCGTAGAGCTGCCGGAAGGCGGCGGCACTCATCGGGCGACCTCCCGCAGGCGGCGGGCGGCGTCCTCGGGGGCGACGTCGTTCATGAAGGCCTCCATGCCGGACTCGGTGCCGGCCAGGTACTTGAGCTTCTCGGCGGTGCGGCGCACGGTGAACAGTTCGAGGTGGAGCGCGAGTTCGTCCCCGCCGACGGCGGGCGCCTGGTGCCACGCGGAGATGTAGGGCGCCCGGATCGGCGTCTGCGGCGTGCCGAAGAGGCGATCGAAGCGGCGGAGCAGGTCGAGGTAGAGGCCGGGGAGTTCGGCGCGTTCGTCCTCGGCGAGGTGGGTGAGGTCGGGGACGCGGCGGTGCGGGTGGAGGTGGACTTCGTAGGGCCAGCGGGCGGCGAACGGCACGAACGCCGTCCAGTGCTCGCCGGCCGCCACCACCCGTGCGGGGTCGGCGCGTTCGGCGGCCACCAGGTCCTCGAAGAGGTTGCGGCCGGTGGCGGCGCGGTGGCGGGCGGCCTGCTCGGCCATGCGGGTGGTGCGCGGGGTGGTGAAGGGCAGGGCGTAGATCTGGCCGTGCGGGTGGGCGAGGGTGACGCCGATCTCGGTGCCGCGGTTCTCGAAGCAGTAGACCTGCCGGACGCCGGGCAGGGCGGCGAGCTCGGCGGTGCGGTCGGTCCAGGCGTCCAGCACCAGCCGTGCGCGTTCCTCGTCCAGGTCGGCGAAGGAGGCGTCGTGGTCGGCGGTGAAGCAGACCACCTCGCACCGGCCGGCCGCGGGCCGCGCCGTGCGCAGCGGGTCCTCGCCGGCCGGGGCGGCGGTGCCGGGCAGGCCGGCCAGCGAGGGGAAGCGGTTCTCGAAGACCGCGACCTGGTACTCCTCGGCCGGGATCTCGCTCAGCCGGCCGCCCCGGGAGGGGCAGAGCGGGCACTCGTCGGCCGGCGGGTGGTAGATCCGGGCCTGGCGGTGCGCCGCGATGGTGACCCAGGCACCGGTGGCCGCGTCCAGGCGGATCTCGGAGCCACCGGAGGGCCGGTCCAGCGGACGGCGGTCGGTGGCGTCCCGGTCGGGCGCCGGACCGCGGTCGTAGTAGATCAGCTCACGCCCGTCGGCCAGCCTGGTCACGGTCCTGCTGGTCGGTGCGGCGGTGGTCTCGGCCATCTGTTCTTCGTCTTCCTTGCACGGCGACATGAGCAAACATTATCGAACATTACTCAACAGGGAAGCTCACAGGAAGGGCCCGCGTGGACGACACGCGGGCCCGAGGGTGCGAACGGTGGCCAGCGGCCTGCCGGCGGAGACTGGCGGCCTGCCGGCGAAGAACCGGCGGAGAACCGGCCGAGAACCGGCCCGGACTACTCCGAGCTGGCCCGGACGACGAGCTCGGCGGCCAGCACCTGGCCGGCGGCGGGCACGGACCGGCCCCGGACCTGGGCGAGCAGCAGCCGCACCAGGGCGGAGGCTATGGCGCGCAGCGGCAGCCGGACGGAGGTCAGCGCGGGGTGCAGGTGCCGGCAGAGCGGGGTGTCGTGGAAGCCGGTCACGGCGATCCCGCGCCCGACGGCCAGGCCCTCGGCGCGGATCGCCTCGTAGACGTCCAGGGCCGACAGGTCGCTCTCGGCCGCCACCGCCGTCGGCCGGTCCGGGCCGCGCAGCAGGGCGCGGAGCGCGGCCACCCCCGGCGCACCGGCCACCCCCGGCGCACCTGGCCCGCCCGGCGGCGGCTGCACCACGTCCAGGCCCAGCCGGCGGGCCTCGGCGTGGAAGCCCTCGCGCCGCGCCGCCATCCACGGCAGGTCCGCGGCGGAGGCGGCGAAGCCGACCCTGCGGTGGCCGCGCGCCGCCAGGTGCCGGACCACGTCGGCCATCGCCGCGCCGTTGTCGATGTCCACCCAGTGCTGCGGCAGGTCGGGCGCGGTGCGGCCGAAGGCGGCGAACGGCACGCCGGCCCGGGCCGCCCTGGCGACCCGGGCGTCGTCGTGCAACACGTCCGCGAAGACCAGGCCGTCCACCTGACGGGCCGCCACCAGCTCGTCGATCGCCGCCCGGGCCGCCGCCTCGCCCGGCGCCGGGCGGACCAGCAGGACGCGGTGCCCCTCTGCGGCGGCCGCGTCCACCAGGGCCTCCAGGAAACCCGCCATCAGCGGGTTCGGGTCGAACGGGTCGTCCACCGGGGCGAGGTAGCCGATCGTGCGCCGCTCGCCGGTGCGCAGCGAGCGGGCCGACTGGTCGGGGCGGTAGCCGAGCTCCTCGATGGCCGAAGTGACCCGGGCCAGGGTGTCGGGGTGGACGCGGTGGGGGGCGTTGATGGTGTTGGAGACGGTCTGACGGGACACGCCCGCCGCGTGGGCGACCTCCGCGATGGTGGTGGCGCGGCGCGGCGGGCGTGCTCCCTCGGTCATCGGTGCTCCGTAAGGTGTCGGGCGGCTACGCCTGCGGCCGGCGCAGGGTCAGCAGTCCCCCGCGGGGGACGGTGACGACGCCGTCGCCGGCCAGGTCGGCGGTGTCGCTACGGACGATACGCCCGCGGGCGTCGTGGACGGTGACCGTGGCCTCGCCGCGGACGCCCAGCACGCGCACCTCGGGGTCGTCGTCGGCGTTGGCGACGAGCAGGGTGTGCCACGGGCCGGCACCGGGCCGCACGGGCAGCGGGGCGTAGCGGGCGACGGCCACCGTCCCGTCGCCGGTCGCGGTCACCATCGGGTAGCCCAGGTCGGGCCGGGCCGGGCGGAGCTCGCCGAGCTGCAGGGTGGACAGGTGTTCGCGGACGACGCCGAGCCAGAAGGCGAGGGCCTCGCGCTGTTCCGGGCTCTGGGCCGCCAGGTCGACGGAGATCTGCGGGACGGCGAAGAGGACGTTGATCAGGTGGCAGGCGACCTGCTCGGCCGGCTCGGCCGGATGCCACATGAGCATGTCGGCGTGGACCGCGACCGGCCCGGCGACCAGCCGCAGGTCGATGGTGCGCTGCCGGTTCTCCTGCGGGCTGAGCGGGCAGTCGGTGGCGCGGATCATGGTGGTGTACGGCCAGAGGCCGGGGCTGGTGTAGGGCTGGCGGTGCTCGGTCATCGCCTCCGGCTGCACGGCGGTGATCCGGCGGTGGATCGCGGCGAGCAGCCGTTCGACGCCCTCGTCGACGGTGGCGCAGTCCGCCCCCGGGCCGGCGGCCGGCGGATCCGGGACGGCGAACCAGTCGATGAAGTCGATCTTCAGTCCGTCCATCCCCCACTCCTCGACGGCCCGGGCCAGGCGGTCGGTGAGGTGGTCGCGGACGGCCGGGTGGCGGGGGTCGGCGACGACGGCGCCCATGTGCGGGGCGTCGGCGAGCGCGTGGTGGCCGAGCCGCTCCCAGGCCGCGCTCTCCTTGCCGATGAACGGCAGGGCGTACCAGAGCAGGTACCGGACGCCGAGGTCGTGGACGCGGCCGACGTGGGCGGCGGTGTCGGGCAGCGAGAGGGGTTCCCAGTCGCCGCAGTGGGCATAGCCGCGGGTGCGGTCGCGGGTCATCCAGCCGTCGTCGACGATGATCGTGTCGAGGCCGAGGGCCTTGCCGAGGGCGGCCTGGGTCTCCACGGCCTGCGGGGTGACGTTCTGCTGGAGCGTGTACCAGGTGGAGTAGGCGGGTCGGCGGGCGGCTTCGGGGACGTGGGCCGGCCGGCCGCTCCCCCACCACCGGGCGAGGTCGGCCAGGCTGCGGGCGAAGTGCCGGCGGGAGGTGTCGATCCGGACGGTGAGGCGTCCGGTGGCCTGGGCCCAGAAGCGGAACTCGCCGTTCTCCTCGACGACTCCCGCGCCGGCCAGGACGTCGGCGCGGTCTGCGGCGAAGGCGCAGAGCGCGACGTCGCCGGTGCCGATCAGGGCGGCGACCGGCGCGCCCTTGGCGAGGCCGGTGCGGCGCGGGGCGCTCCAGGCGGCGGGCAGCCAGCCGGTGCCGCGGGGTTCGGGGGTCCAGAAGGCGGTGGCGTCGACGCAGGGGACGCGCCACTCGATCCAGGTCTCGCCGTCGCTCTCGGCGGTCACCTCGGTCACGCCCTCGGCGATCGGGCGGGCCGTGGCGTCGCCGCTCACCCGCAGGTCCAGGCCCTCGGCCGGCAGCGGCCTTAGTGCGCCGGCGGCGGGGGCGTGCGGCTCCCAGACGTCGTCCATGGTCAGCCTTTCGTGGCGCCGGCCAGCAGGCCGGAGATGAACTGCCGTTGGAGGACCAGGAAGAGGACCATCATCGGCAGGGTGGACAGGGCGGTTCCGGCGAGGATGGCACCGTAGTCGGTGGTGGCCTCGCTGGCGTGGAGGGTGGCGAGGGCCACCGGCAGGGTGTGCATCTCGGGGCTGCGCAGGGCGATCAGCGGCCACACGAACTGGTTCCAGGACCCGAGGAAGAGGAAGATCGCCAGGGCGGCCAGCGCCGGGCGCATGACGGGGACGACCACGCTCCACAGCACCCGCAGCTCACCGGCGCCGTCGACCCGGGCGGCGTCCAGCAGTTCGTCCGGCATGCTGCTCAGGGCCTGGCGCATCAGGAAGATCGCGAACGGCACGCAGAGGCCGGGCAGGACCACGGCCTGGTAGCTGTCGAGCAGGCCCAGCGACATCATCATCTTGAACAGCGGGACCAGCATCACCTGTTCGGGCACCACCAGGGTGGAGAGCAGCAGGGCGAACAGGACGGTGCGGCCGCGGAACCGGAACTTGGCGAAGGCGTAGCCGGCGAGCAGCGCGACGACCAGCGCGCCGACGGTCTGCAAGCCGGCGATGGCCAGGGAGTTGAGGACGACCCGGCCGAGGCCGATCTTGGCATTGAGGTGGTCGAGGTTGTCGCCGAGGTGGCCGCCGGGTAGCAGGTGCGGCGGCCAGTCGAAGATCTCGGAGTCCGAGCGGGTCGCGGCCATCACCAGCCAGTAGAAGGGGCCGACGGAGAGGCCGGTCACGCCCGCCAGGACGAGGGTCAGGGGCCAGCCGCGCAGTCGCGCGGACCTGCCGGTGCTCATGGGCGTTCTCCCATCAGGCGCATCTGGGCCGCGCCGAGCACCGACACGAGCAGGGTGAGCGCGTAGGCGATGGCCGAGGCGTAGCCGAAGTCGAAGTAGCGGAAGCCGTTGTCGTACAGGTACATCGACACGGTGAGGGTGGCGTTGTCCGGGCCGCCGCGGGTCAGCACGTAGGGCTCGTCGAAGAGCTGGAGGGTGCCGATGGTGGAGAGCACGACGGTGAACAGCAGCACGGGGCGCAGGGCGGGCAGGGTGACGGCGGTGAAGCGGCGCAGGGCGCCGGCGCCGTCCATCATCGCCGCCTCGTACAGCTCCCTGGGGATGCCCTGCAGGCCGGCCAGGTAGATGACGGCGTTGTAGCCGGTGTAGTGCCAGGTGAGGACGAGGACGACGGCCATCCGGGACCAGAAGGGGCTGCCGAGCCAGTCGACGCCGGGCAGGCCGAGCTGTTCGAGGAGGTGGTTGACGGCGCCCTGGCGGTTGTTGAGGAGGAAGGCGAAGACCACGCCGGTGGCGACCAGGCCGGTGACGGCGGGCATGAAGACGCCGAGGCGCCAGACCGTGCGCCACCGGACGAACACCGAGTTGATGCCGACGGCCAGGCCCAGCGCGAGTACGAGCATCAGCGGGACCTGGACGACCAGGATCCGGGCGGTGTTGCCGAGGGCGGTCCAGAACAGCGGGTCGTGGAGCAGGCGCCGGTAGTTGGCCGCGCCGGCGTTGTGGGTGGCCGCGCCGGAACCGGTGGTCAGCGACAGCAGCAGCGAGGAGACGATCGGATAGGCCTTGAACACCGCGAAGGTGACCAGGGCGGGGGCGAGCAGCAGGTACGGCACCGCCCGGCGGCGCCAGCGCGGCCGGGGGCGCGGCGCGGGCCGGCGGGCACGCGGCGCCGCCCTCCCGGCCGGGGCGGCGGTTCGGGTGGTCGTGGTCACCGGATCTTGCGCCCGGTCTGCTGGGCGAGCTGCTTGGCGGCGTCCTGGAGCACGGCGGCCGGGTCGCCGCCCTTGAGGAAGACCTTCACCTGGGCGTCGCTGGCGAGCTTGAGGGCGCGGGCGAAGTCGGCGGAGTAGTTGGTGGCGTCGGCGCCTTCGGAGAGCAGGCCGGTGAACGTCCTCAGGACGGGCTGTCCGCCGTAGTAGGCGCTGGGCGCAGAGTACATCGGGTCCTCGTAGGCGGCGGTCAGGGCGGGGAAGACGCCGCCGGAGGTGAACATGGCGTTGACCGAGGCGGGCCGGGTGAGCGCGTACTCGACGAACTTCCAGGCCGCGGCGCGGCGCGGGCTGGAGCCGGCGACGGTCAGGTAGGTGGAGTTGACGATCGCGGTGCGCCGGCCGCCGGGGGTGACCGCCGGGGGCCGGGTGAGGCGCCAGGTGCCGCTCTGGTCGGGAAACTTGGCCTCGAAGTAGTGCGCGGCCCAGGCCGGCTGCGGGCCGGTGGCGAGCTTCCCGGCCTTCATCAGGTTGCGCCAGCCGTGGTCGCCGGCGGCGTCCGCGACCAGTCCGGCCTCGTCGAGGCGCTTGATGATCGTCATCGCCCGGACCGCCTCCGGGGAGCCGAGGGTGATGTCGCCCTTCAGGTCGAAGTAGAAGGCGCCCTGGAGCTGCATCAGCGCCTGCAGGAAGTCGAGGTCGGCGCTGGGGGTGGCGGGCTTGCTGAGGCCGATCAGGGCGATCCCGGGGTTGGCGGCCTTGAACCGGTCGGCGATGGCGAGCACGTCGTCCCAGGTCTGGAAGGTCGTCGGATCGACGCCCGCCTTGTCGAACATGTCCTTGCGGTAGAAGAAGCCGAGCGGGTTGACCTCCCAGGGCAGCGCGTGGACGCGGCCGTCCTTTCCGGTGACGACGGGCCAGAGCCCTTGGGCGAACTTGTCCTTGTGGGCATCCGCGCCCAGCGCGGAGAGGTCGGCCAGGCCGCCGGGGAACTTCTCCATGTAGCCGGGCAGGTAGTCGCAGCCGATGTGCAGGACGTCACCCAGGCCCTGGCCGCCGGCCGCCATGCCTACGGTGATCTTGTCCCAGATCGCCGGCTCGCCGAGGTCCTGGACATCGACCTTGATCCCGGGGTTGTCCTTCTCGAAGGCCGGGACGACGCCGCGCAGGGCTTCGGCCGCGGTGGCCCAGGACCAGACGGTGACCGTGCCGGTGGCGGCGTCCCCGCCCTGGGCGACGTCGCCGCCGGAGCCGGAACAGGCGGACATCGCACCGCCGGCGGCCAGGGCCAGCAGGCCGGCTCCGGAGGCGCGCAGCAGATCGCGACGGGAAAGGTGTGACATTGCATTCCTCTCTGAGGGGTGGCCCGATTCAGGGGGCGGGCCTGGTCCTACGGGGCTTGCGACTGCGGGGGGTGAGGCTGCCCGACGGGTGAGGGTGTTCGGGGCTTGAGGGCGTTCGGGGCTTGAGGGTGCTTGCGGCCCGAGGGTGCTCGACCCTTCGGCAGCGGGTGACCGTGCGTACCGGTCAGGTGGCGGCGGCGCGCTTCAGCGCCTCGGCCAGCCGCGCGGCGGCGTACGGGTCGTCGGTGCTGGCGTGCGGCGACAGCCGGATCCAGTCGGCGCGCCGGGTGGTGGCCAGGCCGGCCCGGGTCAGCGCGTCGTGGACGGCCTGCGGGTCGGCGCCGGGCAGCCGCAGCCGGGCGATCCCGCTGACACCGGCCGCCCCGCCGCCGGGCTCCGGGCCGCCGGAGGTCTCGGCGCCGGCGGCCCGGGCGGCGTCGAGCAGGACGCCGAGCACCTCGCCGATCCGGGCGTTGATCCGCCCGACACCGACGTCCCGGACCAGTGCGAGGCCGGCGCCCAGCGCGGCGACGGCCGGGCCGTCCGGATTGGTGAGCGTGTGCGCGACGGCGCCCGGCCGGACGGGGCGCGGGTGGTCGGGCGCGTCGATCGGGTCGAGCACGCCCGACCAGCCGCCGAGCCCGGGCGCGAGCAGCCCGGCCGCCCGGTCACGGACCATCAGGAGAGCGGCGCCCCAGCCGGACCGGAGCCACTTCTGGCCACCGGAGGCGAGCACGTCCGCGGCGTCGGCGGCGAACTCCACCGCACCCAGCGCCTGCACCGCGTCCACGACCAGGACCCGCCCCGGGCCGATCACGTCCTTGATCTCGGCCAGCGGCGCACGGAACCCGGTGGCGCCGTCCACCGCACAGACCGAGACGGCGCGGACCCGCTCGTCCAGGTGCTCCCGCACCACGTCGGCGGTGACGGGGTTGTCCAGCAGCCGTACCGTCAGGCCGCCGTTCCCGGCGGCCCGCAGCCAGGGGTAGAGCGCGCCGGGGAAGTCCGACCGGCCGACCAGGACGGTACTCCCCGGCGGCGCGGCGCCGAAGGCGTGGGCCGCGGCGAACATGCCGTGCGAGGTCGAGCCGACGAACGCGATCTCGTGCGGCGCGCACCCGAGGAGCTCCGCCGCCGTCCGCGCCGCCCCCTCCCCCTCCGCGTCCAGGGAGTGCAGCGCATCCCAGCCCCGGCGGCGGATCTGCGTGGCCGACCGGACCAGCACCTCGTGCACCACGGCCGACACCGGCCCGAACCGCGCGAAGTCCAGATACCCGGCCGGTTCGCCGAACTGCCGCAGATACTCCGGGACAGAGCGCACCGGCATGAGATCCCTCCCGAATTTGAACGTTCAAATCCCCAAAACCGAGCAGAACCAAACACGCCTGCGGGGTGGGAGACAGCAAACGCTCACCCTCGCGGCCCCGTCAACCCCTCTGCACGGCCGACCGCCACCCCGAGACCCTTCCGTTACCCGCCCGGGGTCACCTCACCGGGCGGCGAGGTGACCCCGGGCGGCGGTGTGCCAGGCTGTCCCCGACCGACCGGAGGGGATCACCGCCATGCACACACCGAGCCGACCCGAGGACCTCGACCCAGCCGCCCGTGTCTGGGCGCGCGCCGTCACGTTCGCCCTGCTTCAGGCCGCCCGGGGGGACACCGAGGGCTACTGGTTGGACGAGGACGGCGTCTGGTGCGACGCCACGGCCGGCTCGTACTGGTGGCGCGTCACCAAGGTGGCCGACGGGCAGGTGGTGTTCTGCGGCCAGGACTCCGACGGCAGCGAGACCCACATCGACGGCCGGCAGATCGACTTCCTGGCCGGCGGCCCGGCGTGGCTGCCCTGGAAGCAGCTGCGCGAGGACGCCCAGGGCAATCTGTTCGGCTTCGTCTACTGGTCGCACGGCGACGGCTGGGAGCGCATCCCGTACCCCGACGCCCTGGACGACGACGGGCTGGCCGGGGCCACCCCCTGGCTGGGCTCGGCCCGGGAGTTCGCCGACGAGGCGGCCGGCCTGGCCGACGTCGCGCGCGCGGACACGGCCGCCTTCACCGCCGCCCTCGACCGCTTCGTCCACCACGCCGAGACCGGCACCGTGGACGCCGCCCTGGTCGCCGAGCTGCTCGCGGCCGCCGGCCCCGGGGGCGAGCAGCGCCCACTGCGGCCGGAGCCGGCGCTGGAGGTCGCCGTCCGCGCGGGGCTCACCGGGTCAGCCCTGCAGGGCTGACCCGGGCCGCGAAGCAAGGGGGCGGTTCGGCCTGCGCAGCCGACCGCCCCGGCCGGCCGCCGGGTGTCCGACAGCTCGGTTAGCGTGGACGCATGATCTTCGCTGACGTCCTCACGACACGGCTGCGGGCGCTGGCCACCCGCGTTCCGTTCGACCTCGCGGTCCGTCCCGGAGCGACGGGCGACGACTTCGACGGCTGGCCCGTCCCGGTGCCGCCCGAAGCCCGCGAACTACTGGGACGCCTGGGCGGCTTCGCGGTGCCGCCGTACGAGTTCACGCTGACGGGCCACCCCCGCCAATCCCACGACCACGGCCTCCCGCACCCGCACTGGCTGGTCACCGACGACGGCGGTGGCGGCGTCACCTGGGTCGACATCGAGGCCGACGGCCGCTGGGGCCAGGTGCTGATGCAGTACCGCGAGGGCGGACTCTTCGTCGAGGCCGACTCGCTGCCCGACTGGCTGGACCGATTGATCGGCACGGCGGAGGAGCTGGTCGACGACACCGGCTTCGAGGACGGCATCCAGCCGTACACCGACGATTTCTGGGACCTCCTGAACCTGGACGGCCCCACACTGCCGCTGTACCCGGCGGCCGAGCTGCGGAGCCCCGGCACGGACCCGGTGGTCGCCGAACTCGCCACCCGGGTACCGGACGACGCGCTGATAGCCGACCTCCGCGGCGCCCGGCCGGGCAGCCGGGCCCGGTTCGACCGGGCGCTCAGGCGGTACCGCCTCGAACGGGCCGCCGACGGCGCGGTGTTCGCCGCCGTCCCCCCGGACCGGGAGCAGAAGCGTCCGCAGTGAGCCCCCGTCCGCAGCCCTGCCCGAGGAGGACCGCCAGAGGAGGACGGCCGTGGCCGCCGCCCACCGGCCGGCCGGGCCGGCGCGAGGCGGTCGCCGATCCGGGGCCGGAGGTCACCACAGTGCGGAAACACCCGTCCCCCATCGCGGCCCAGAGCCTACGCTCGACCCATGCCGGGCACCGAACTCCAGCGGATCAACGCCTTCCTGTCGGCCTTCGCCCGCCGCCAGGCCACCCGCACCGTCGATATCCCGGGCGGCTTCGCCGTCTTCGACGACGACTTCGCGCTCTCCTATTCGAACAACCAGCTCGTCATCGACGGCTCCGGCCGAGACGTCGACCCCGAGGCGTTGCCCATCCTCGCGGAGGAGGCCCTGGGGCAGCTGTCCCACCGGTTGATCTCCGTCCTGGACGACGAGGTCGCCAGGGCGTGCGCCGAGCCGTTGACCCAGGCTGGCTACGCACACTCCGTCTACCTCGTCATGCTGCACACGGGGCCGGTCCCGGTGGCCGCCCGGCAGGCGGAGGAGGTGGAGCTCGACGCGCTGCGCGACCCGGCGGCCCGGAGTTGGAGCCGGTTCCTGCCGGGCGTGGACGACGCGGTCCTCCGCCACCTCGTCGACCGGCGCGAGGCGCGCCGCCGTGGCGCGGACGTCGTCCGCTTCCTCGGGTCCCGTTCGGAGGATGGCGGGGTCGCCTCCTGGGCCGACCTGTACCTGGACCCGGCAACGGGTGTCGCCCAGGTCGAGGACCTGGTCACCGCGGAGGCCCATCTCCGTCGCGGTCACGGCGACGCCGTGCTGGCCGCCGCCCTTCGGCAGGCTGTCGACGCGAGCTGCGGTACGCGCTTCCTCACGGCGGACGCGGACGACTGGCCGCGCCGCTGGTACGAGCGGCGCGGGTTCTCGGTCATCGGCCGCTCGCATGGCTTCCAACGCACCTGACGCACCCTGAGCCGGGCGCGCCCAACGGTGTCGAGCGCAGGCCCGGCGCCCGCGGCCGGGCCGGCGGCCCGCTCAACGGGCCGGGCGCCACATGGTGGTGACGACGTGGCCGGTGGCGGTGGTGAGTTCGTCGCGGGGGCTGAAGCCGAGGCTCCGGTAGCGGGCCAGGTTGGCGGGGTTGGAGGACTCCAGGTACGCGGGGGCGCCGAGCGCGTCGATCCGGGCCAGGCTCTCGGCGAGCAGGCCCATGCCCAGCCCCTTGCCGCGGTGGTCGTCGTGGGTGCCGAGCAGGGTGAGGTAGAAGCACGGCTCCTCGGGGGCGACCGCGTACAGCTGGTCGTAGATCGCCAGGATCGCCTTGGCCGTCTCCTCGTCGGTGGTCCTGGTCAGCAGGCCTTCCAGCCCGTTCTCCTCCTCCTCGGTGAGCTCGCGCCCGCCCGGCGGGATCCAGACAGCGGCGGCCTCGACGCCCGGGGTCACCAGCAGCCACGGGTAGCGCAGCGCCGATTCGGCGTAGAGCCGCCACATCACGGCCGCCTGCGCGGCGCGCCGCTCGACGTCGGGGAAGGCCGGGCCCCAGAGCGGGTCGTGGAAGAACGCGCTGGTGAGGGTGGACACGACGGCGTCGAGGTCCTCGGGGGTGGCCGTCCGCACCGGGACGTGAGGGTAGGGGGAGGTCATCCGCCCACCCTAGACGGCGCCCCGGCCGTGTGCTCGCGGAGCAGCCCGGCCAGTGCCTCGGCGTACGGGCGGGGGCGGCGGCGGGCGAGGGCGACGCCGAAGTGGCGGGCGGGGCGCGGCGGCTGCACCGGGACCACCCGGGTACCGGGCTGCGCCGGTTCGAGGGCGACGTGCGGGACGAGCGAGACCCCGACGCCGGCGGCGACCAGCGAGCGGGCGAAGAAGTAGTCGGTGGTGGAGCCGGCCACCCGGAGTTCGAAGCCGGCCAGTGCGGCGTGCCGGCGCAGGAAGTCCTCGGTCTTGAGGCAGCCCAGCACCCAGCGTTCCTCGGCGAGTTCGGCCAGGTCGACGGCGTCCCGGTCGGCCAGCGGGTGGCCGTCCGGCAGCACCACCGAGAGCGGGTCGTCCATCAGCGGCGTCCAGTCGAGGCCGGAGCGGTCACCCGGGAGGACGGGCAGCGGGCCGTCGAAGTGGTAGGCGAGGGCGAGGTCGGCGGTGCCCTCGCGGACCATCGGCAGGCTGTCCTCGGGTTCCCGCTCCAGGATGCGCAGTTCGACCTCCGGGTGGTCGGCCGTGAACCGGGCCAGCACGGCGGGCAGCAGGTGCCGGCCGCCGCTGGTGAAGGTGGCGAGGGTGAGCCGGGGCCGGTCGGCGCCGAGCCGGCCGATCTGCTCGTGGGCGTTGCGCAGTTCGGCGTCGATCGCGCCGGCCGCCTCCACCAGCAGGCGCCCGGCCTCGGTGAGCCGTACCCCGCGGGTCGAACGCTCCACCACCGCTGTGCCCAGGCCCCGTTCGAGCGCGGCGATCTGCTGGGACACGGCGGACGGGGTGAGCAGCAGGGCGGCTGCCGCCCGGTTGAAGCTGCCGTGCTCGGCGACCGCCTGGAGCATGGTCAGCCGTCGGACGTCGATCATCGCGCTCCCTCGGTCAACAGTTCTGCTGATGACGCGTTCAGCAGGTCGGTAGTTCTGCTGGGGACGATACGCCAGCAGAGTGGGGCCATGCGAAACGTCACGAGCAATCCGCTGCACCGCGTCTGCGTCATCGGCGGCAGCCGGTACTTCGGTCTCCACCTGGTCACCCTGCTGCGCGAGTCCGGCACCCACGTCACCGTGGTCAACCGCGGTACCACCCCGCCGCCGTCCGGTGTCGACCACGTCGTCGCCGACCGGTCGGACGGGGCCGCACTGGCCGCCGCGCTCGGCGACCGGACCTTCGACGCGGTGATCGACCAGGTGCTGTACACCCCGGCCCAGGCGGCGGTGGCCCGACGGGTCTTCGGCGGGCGCACCGGCCGGTACGTGATGACCTCCACGATGGAGGTGTACGACCCGGCGACCTCACCGCTGCTGCGCACCGTGCCGGGAGTGCCGGTGCCCGAGGAGGCCGTCGACCCGGCACACTGGCCGGTGGACCTCGCGCTGCCGTGGCACGATCCGGCGGCGCTCGCCCGGCACTTCGACGAGGCGACCCGCTACGCGGAGGGCAAGCGGCAGGCGGAGGCGGTCCTCGCGGCGGACCCGCCGTTCTCCTGGGCGAGCGTGCGCAGCGCACACGTCCTGGGCGGCGGCGCGCGGGACTTCACCGGCCGGCTGGCCCACTACACGGGGCTGATCGCGGCCGGCCGCCCGGTCGCCGTGCACGCGGAGCCGCAGCCGACCTCCTTCGTCCACCACGAGGAGATCGCCGCCGCCCTGGTGCGGGTGGCCGGCGGGGCGGCGGCCGGCCCAGTCAACGCCTGCTCCGACGAACCGCTCGACGTGGTCGCGCTCTGCGAGCTGGTCGCCGAACGGCTGGGCACCACCGCCCGCTACCGGCGCACGGACGGCGCGGACGCCTCGCCGTTCTCCTTCGACCGCTGGTACCCGATGGCGGGCCGGCGGGCGTCCGAACTCGGCCTGCGCTTCACGCCGACGGCGCAGTGGCTGCCCGGTGCCGTCGACGAGGCCGCTGCCTCCACCACCCCCGGAAAGGCGGCCTGACATGCGACAGCGGACCATCGGCGGTGCCACCGTCGGCGCGATCGGCCTCGGCGCGATGCCGCTCTCGGTCGAGGGCCGCCCGGACGACGCCGCGGCCCTGGCCACCCTGCACGCCGCCCTCGACGCGGGCGTCACCCTGCTCGACACCGCCGACTCCTACCACTGGCACGCGGGCGAACTCGGCCACAACGAGCGGCTGGTGGCGCGTGCCCTGGCCGCCCGGCCGGCGGCCGAGCGGGCGGCCGTGCTGGTCGCCACCAAGGGCGGCCGCGGCCGGCCCGGTGACGGCTCCTGGACGGTCGACGGCCGCCCGGAGCACCTCCGGCGGGCCTGCGAGGGCTCGCTGCGGCGGCTCGGGGTGGAGGCGATCGGCCTCTACCAGCTGCACAAGCCCGACCCGCGGGTGCCGTGGGCCGAGTCGGTGGGCGCCCTGCGCGAGCTGCTGGACGCCGGGAAGATCCGCGCGGCCGGCCTCTCCAACGTGGACGAGCGGCAGATCCTGACGGCCCGGGAGATCCTCGGCCCCGGTCTGGTCGCGGTGCAGAACCGGTTCTCCCCGGCCGTCCGCACCGCCGGGCCGGAACTGCGGCTCAGCGAACGCCTCGGCCTGGCCTTCCTGCCGTGGAGCCCGCTCGGTGGCCTGTCCCGCAGCGTGCTGGACGACCCCGCCGACACCGCCGTCGAGCGCAGCGCCTTCCACCGGATCGCCGCCGCCCGCGGTGTCTCGCCCCAGCAGGTCGGCCTCGCCTGGCTGCTCGCCCTCTCCCCCGCCGTCGTCCCCATCCCCGGCGCCCGCCGCCCCGCCACCATCCGCGACTCCGCCGCGGCCGCCGACCTCGTCCTCGAACCGGCCGAACTCGCGGAGCTGGCCGAACCGTTGATCCTGGGCAGGTGAGCCGGCAGGCAGGCGTGGGGGGGGGGGGGGGGGGGGGGGGGGGGGGGGGGGGGGGGGGGGGGGGGGGGGGGGGGGGTGGGGGGGGGGGGGGGGCTATTCCGTGGCGC
>NZ_JBVJCO010000001.1:396313-404000 GCF_055588525.1 Kitasatospora sp. NPDC041988 | reverse complement strand
ACCCCCCCCCCCTCCCCCCCCGCCCCCCCCCCCCCCCCCCCCCCCCCCCCCCCCCCCCCCCCCCCCCCCCCCCCCCCCCACGGCGGGCGGCAACGGTCAGTTGTTCTCCTCGGCCCGGACGATCTCGTCGATCCGGCGCTGAAGCGCGTCGGCCTCGGCGCGGGCCTTCCGGGCCGCCTCGTGCTCGCCGAGCCGGTCCAGGGCGGCGGCCTTGCTCCGCAGGTCGGCGACCTCCTGCCGCATCTTCGGCAGGTCGTAGCTGACGGCGTCGCGGGTCGACGGGCCGGAGGAGGCGGACTGGCCGGAGTCGGTGGGCTCGGTGGACGGCTGGACGGCGCAGATCGCACTGACGCCCCCCGCGCCGAACAGCGAGCCACCGATCAGCGTGTTGAGGACGCCCTGGCAGGCGGCGGACTCTTCGGGCGTCTTCGGCCCGTTGTTCGCCACGGCCGGCTGGGCGAGCAGGAGCGGGGCGGCGAGCAGCAGGACGGAACAGGCCGCGCGGGTGGCGGACTTCAGCGACTTTGAGGCGTTCGAGGACATGACGGGCCTTCCGGATTGGGCGATGGACGAGCCATCCCTACCGGAACGGCGGCTCACGGCCGTGGACGCTCCACCGTCCGTGGGCGTGTCAGAGCTCCTGCAGGGCCGATCAGTCGTCCTCGTCGGGATAGCCCCAGGTGATCGTCGCCTTCGCGGCCGGCGCGACCGCGGCCACGGCACCGGCCACCGCCTCCTCGAACATCGGCCGCCAGCGGTAGAACCGGGTGATGATCAGGGCGTAGCGGCTCTCGCCCGTCACGAAGAACTCGCCCCCGTCCTCCGCCCAGCCGATCGACACCTCGTCCTCGATGCCCTCCTGCCGCAGCAGGTCGACGACGGCGCTCAGAACCTTCTCGGCCTCCTCCTGTCCGGTGAGTTCGCTGATACTGAGGTGGAGATCGATGTTGACTGACATGGGTCCGCATCGTAGTTGCCCCCGCCGACAACCGGGCTCCGGGCGCGGTGCGGGTCAGTAGCCGCCGAAGCCGCCGAAACCGCCGTAGCTGTGCCCGCCCGTGAAGCCGCCGGTGCCGCCCATGCCGGTGCCGCCGTAGCTGGGCCGGGGGCCGGGGCTCGGCCGACTCGGCGGGATCGGCTGCGGACCGTCCTGCTTCTCCGACCAACTGTGCCTGGCCACCTCACGCCACCACTGGGCGAAGGTGACGCGGACGCCCCGCGCCAGGCACTCCTCCTCGACGGCGGTCCGGGCCGCGTCGTCCCACCGCAGGGCGATCCCGGCGGCCTTCTGGGCGCGCGCCAACGCGTACAGGTCCTTCTCCAACTCCGGTGCCGTCAGCGGCTCCTGGGGCAGCGCGGCCGGGTCGTCAGCGGCCGGCGGGAGGTCGGTCCGGAAGACCCGGACCGGGACCGGGGGCGGGACCGGGTCGTCACCCTCCCCCGCCTCTTCGCCCACCTCGTACAGCCACACCCGCCGGGCGGCCACCTCGTCCAGCAGGGCGCGGCGCTGCTGCGCCTCCCGTGCCCGGGCCAGCTCGGCCTCCCGCCGGGCCGCGCGCTGCTCCGTCAGGCGCTGGTCGATCTCCTCCCGCACCGGCCGGTAGGCCTCGGTCGCGCGCTGCACCTCCGTCAGGAAGGCACGCTGGGCTGCCTCCGACCGCTCGACGGCCCGCTGCTTCCAGCCGGGCCAGTGGCGCGGGGCGGGGATCGTGCGCCAGGCCCCCGTGCCCCGGTCCAGGTCGAACGCCGCGTCATGGCCGCCGTGTGCCCGGTACAGCTCCTCCAACGCGCGGGACACGGCGGCGAGGAAGGTGCCCGCCGCCTCGCTCCACCGCGCGCGCTCGGCCTCGGAGCAGGTCAGCGCCTCACCCCAGGTGTCCCTGATCCGGTAGACCTCGACCTGCTCCGGCAGCTCCACCGAGGTGACGGCCACGAACCGCCCCCCGCAGCGCCGCGTCGCATAGAGCCGCACTTCGTCCCGGTAGACCTTGACCTCGGTGACCGCCACTGCGCCGACCTCCCGCCCGTCGATTCACCCGTCACTCACCATAACGGAGCGACCACCGTCCGCGTCAGCCCCTGTCGCCGGGTTTGTCCGACCCCGGCGATAGGGTCGGCCCGAAAGCCACGACACGAGTACCGGGGGCAGCCGTGACCGAATTCGACACCGCCGCGACGGTGCTGTTGCTGCGCCGGCTGGCGGAGGGGTCCTCGGGGCTGGTCTCCCTCGACCCGGGGATCGGCGACGCGCGGATGGACGCCTGGCCCGTCCCGGTGCCCGAGGAGATCCGGGTGCTGCTCCGGTCGGTCGGGGGCGTGAGGTTCACCGTCACGCGCTCCGCGGTCAACGGTCACGCCTCGTACGAGCACCTCGACTTCGCGCACACGTACAACGAGGGCCGGTACCACGGTCACGACACGACCTGGTACGTGGACCACGCCGGCGGCGCCGGGAGCCACTGGTTCGTCTACACCGACCACGGTGACGGCCACACCTACGTCGACGTGGACGACGACACCGGGGCGTGGGGGCCGGTCTTCCGGTTCTGGGACGCCACCGACACCGTCCGGGTCGCGCCGTCCCTGCCGGCCTGGCTCCACCAGGTCGCCGACTGCGCACTCCGGGCCCTCGCCGAGACCGGAGCCGAGCCGCGAGCCGAGACGGGAGCCGCAACCGCGGCCGGAGCGGAAGCCGGGAGCGGCATCGAGCGAGGGCCGGACGCCATCGCCACCCCCGCCGCCACCCGGGCCTTCGGCAACCGCCTCGCCGAGTACTGGCTGGCCCTGGACGAGTGCCCCCCGACGGTGGGCACCGTCACCGTGCCCGAGGCCCGGGCCGCCGACTCCGTCCTCCGGGAAGCCGCCGCCGGCCTGCCCGAGGACGCGCGGCTCGCGGACCTGCGGGCGGCCACCGGCCCCGTCCGCGTCGACTTCGGGTTTCCCGTCAGCTGCCGCTACGCCCGCCGGGCCGGCGGCGCCGTCCTGGTCGCCACCCCCTGGGACGGCGAGTAGGCCCCTGCGATGGGGAGCAGGGGCCTACTCCCCTCCGGGGCCGCGGTGTCACGCCTCGCCGCAGGACGCCCCCGGCGAGGCCAGGACCTTCGCCGCGCACGCGTGCCCGCGGGCGGCGGCCGCGTGCAGGTCGCCGTCGGCGAGGTAGCCGGCCAGGAAGCCGGCGGCGAACGCGTCGCCGGCTCCGGTGAGGTCGCGGACCTCGCCGACCGGCGGGACGGGCACGGCGAACGGCGCCTGTCCGGGGGCGTCCACCACGGTCGCCTCCGCGCCGGACTTGGTGACGACGGTGGTGGCCGCCAGCCGCGCCCGCCCGGGCCCGGGGCGGCCGCCGGCCAGCAGGCCGAGGAAGGCGGACTCCTCCCGGTTGGCGAACAGCAGGGTGGGTGCCAGCTCGGTGGCGAGGGCGAGGAAGCGCTCGCGGCCGAACTGGCCGAGCATGCCGGTCGAGGACGCGTCGAGCGAGGTGGTGCAGCCTGCCCGGCGGGCCCGCCGGAGGGCGTCGACGGCGGTGGTGCCGACCGGTTCCCCGTCGAAGGAGTAGGCGGGCACGTGCAGGTGGGTCAGGCCGTCCAGCCAGGCGTCCGGGACGGTGTCGAGCAGTTGGGCCGCGCCCCGGTCGGGCAGCATCGTCCGCTCGCCGGCCTGGTCGATCAGCACGACGACGGAGCCGGTCCTGCCCTTCCGCGCGACCCTCACGTCGACGCCGCGGCCGGCGAGTTCGGCGACGATGGCGTCCCCGGCCGGGTCGTCGCCGACGCAGCCGAGGAAGCGCGCGGGGCACTGGCCGGCGGCGAAGCCCGCGACGTTGGCCGCGCTGCCGCCGCGCCGCCGGAAGACCCGGGCGCTGGTGTCGGTGCCGTGCCGGAGCGGGCCGTCGACCCAGACGACGATGTCTTCGACGAGGTCGCCGAGTACTCCGAGCATGCGCCTACGCCTCGTTCCGCAGGGCGGCGAGCGCGGTGGCGATCTGCCCGCCGAGCCGGACGTTGCCCCGGTAGACCTCGACGTTGACGTCCAGGCTGCGGCCCTGGGTGTCGCGCCGGATGAAGTCGAGCAGGAACGGCGTCGAGGCGTTGCCGGTGACGCCCTGGCGCTCGGCCTCGGCCCAGGCGCGGGCCAGCAGGGCGTCGAGCTCCTGCGGCGGCAGCTGCTTGGCGGGGTCGACCGGGTTGGCGATCAGCACGGCCTGGGTCAGCTCCAGGCCGTCCCGGGCGGCGATCACCCGGGCGGCCTCCTCGGGCGAGTCGACGCGGTAGTTGATGCGGTGGCCCGAGTCGGTGACGTAGAAGCCGGGGTACTGGCGGGTCCGGTAGCCGATGACCGGGATGTTGAGCGTCTCGAACCGCTCCAGGGTCGCCCGGATGTCGAGGATCGACTTCACGCCCGCGCTGATGACGGTGATGGGCGTGACGGCCAGCGTGGTCATGTCGGCCGACTCGTCGAAGCTCTCGGACGCCCCGAAGTGCACGCCGCCGAGGCCGCCGGTGGAGAAGACCGGGATGCCCGCCCGGTGGGCGAGGAAGGCGGTGGCGGCGACGGTCGTCCCGCCGTGCCGGCCGAGCGCGGCGACCACCGGCAGGTCGCGCAGGCTCGCCTTGTCGAGGTCGTCCGCCTCGGACAGCTCCTTGATCCGGTCCGCTCCGAGCCCGACCGTGGGCACCCCGGCGTAGACGCCGATCGTGGCCGGGACGACCCCGGCGGCCCGCAGCCGTTCCTCCGCCTCCAGCGCGACCTCCAGGTTGCGCGGCCGGGGCAGCCCGTGCGTGAAGATGGTCGATTCCAGCGCGACGACGGGGGCGCCGGCGGCAACGGCCCGGGCGACTTCGTCGGAGATTCGGATGGGCAGTCCGGTCATGGCACGACCTCTCTGCGATGCCACCACGGTGTGGCAACTCGGGCTCAGCCTAGAGAGCGTGCCCATCGGTATCCAGAATGAGTCCTGAGCCTTCCCATAGGCTTCTGCCTATGGGTTTCACCTTGCGTCAGCTCGAAGTCTTCCTCGCGGTGGCCGGCACGCTGCACTTCGGCCGCGCCGCCGAACGGCTGCACATCTCCCAGCCGACGGTCAGCCAGGAGGTGGCCCGGCTGGAGCGGACGGTGGGCGTGGAGCTCTTCGACCGCAGCCGGCGGGCGGTGCGGCTGACCCCGGCCGGCGAGGTGATGGCCACCGAGTCGGCCCGGCTGCTCGAACAGGCCGGCTCCCTGCTCGCCCGGGTACGGCTGCACGAGGAGTCACGGAGGGGGACGGCCCGGATCGTCGCCTCCCCCAGCGTCATGAACCGGCTGCTGCCCGCCGTGGTCAGCCGGGCCGAACGGGAGCTGCCGGCGCTGGAGCCGGCGGAACTGGCCGTCGACACCGGCCACGTCTCGTCGACACTGGCCGCCGAGCTCGCCGACATCGGCCTCGGCCGCTTCCTGGAGGAGGTGTCCGGCTACCGGCGGGAGAAGCTCGCCGACGAGCCGGTGCAGGTGGCGCTCAGCCGCCACCACCCGCTCGCCGGACGGGACGCCGTCCACCTGCACGAACTGCGCGACCTGCCGCTGCTGCTCTGGTCCCGGGAGCAGCATCCGCGGTACTACGACCATGTGCTCGGCCTCTGCTCGGCGCGCGGCGTCGAGCCGCCCGTCCTGGTCAGCCCGCCACGGATCGTCGGCTCGCGGCTCTACCTGCTCTCCCAGAACCGGGCGTTCTCGCTGGTCCCCGGCTCGATGGCGGGCCATCTGACCGAGGAGGTGGTCACCATCCGGCTCGCCGACCGGGCCACCCTGCCGCTGGAGATGCAGTGGCGGCTGGACGACGACCGGCCCCGGCTCGCCGCCCTGCGCGAGCTGATCCGGCAGGAGGCGGCCGTCCTCGGGGCCGGCTGATCGGCCGGCCCCGAGGGCGGATGGAGCCTCGCGGACCGTCAGAACCGCAGGGCCCAGCTCCTGATCGCCCCGGGCCAGTATCCGTAGAGGTCGGTCACGCGCAGCCGCCAAACGCCGTTGGCGGTGTGCGCCGAGGCGTCGACGCCGAAGCGCATGACGACGTCCGGGCTGCCGTCCCAGATCACCTCGTCCTTCAGCAGGAACACCGCGCCGTCGGGCGCCACCAGCTCGACCTTGAGGTCCCCGCGCCAGCCGTGTTCGATGTCGACCGGGATCTCCAGGTCCCTCGGTGCCTTACCCGCGACCCCGGTGACGGTGACCGGGGACTCGACCGTGACCTTGCCCTCGAACTCCACCCGGGTGGAGTTCGCGAACACCGGGCCGCGCGGCCGGTTCGGCACGGTCCCGGTGTAGAGCAGCCGGTCGGGCGAGCCCGGCCCGGCGCCGCCGACCGCGCCGGTGGTGGCCGCTGCGGTCAGCGCGGCACCCACCTGCGCGGGCGTGGCGGTCGGGTGGTCCGACAGGTAGAGCGCGGCGGCCCCCGCCACGTGCGGGGACGCCATCGAGGTGCCCGACTTGGAGATGCCGAAGCCGCCGTAGTCGCTCCAGTTCTGCGTCGAGACGATGTCCACGCCGGGCGCGAAGAGGTCCACCAGCGGACCGTGGTTGGAGAAGGACGCCTGCTGGTCGGCCGAGTCGGTGGCCCCGACGGTGATGGCCGTGGGCACCCGGGCCGGCGAGTGCCCGCCCGCGTCGACGCTGTCGTTCCCCGCCGCCACCGTGTAGGTGAGGCCGGTGGCGATCGAGTTGGCCACCGCCGCGTCCAGCACCGGGTCCGGGTCGCCGCCCAGGCTCATGTTGACCACCGCGGGCTTGGCGGCGTGCCCGGTCACCCAGTCGATGCCCGCCACGACCTGCTCGGTGGTGCCCTCGCCGTCGTCGTTCAGGACCCTGACGGCGACGATCCTCGCGGACTTCGCGACCCCGAAGACGTTGCTGGCGACCGTCCCCGCCACATGCGTGCCGTGCCCGTGACCGTCCTCGGCCACGTTGTCCCCGTCGATGGCGTCGTAGCCGTACGAGGCCCGCTCCTCGAACTCCTCGTTGGTGATGCGCACACCGGTGTCGACGATGTACGCCGTGACGCCGCGCCCCGCCGATTCCGGGTAGACGTAACGGTTGTCGAGTGGAAACCGGCGCTGGTCGATCCGGTCCAGGCCCCACGAGTCCGGCTCCGTCTGGGTGCCGTCCAGCCGGACCCGCCGGTTCTGCGAGACCAGGGCCACCGCCGGATCGGCGGCCAGGCGGCGCGCCTGCCGTTCCGTGAGGTCCGCCGAGAACCCCTGCAGCGCGGCGTCGTAGGTACGCCGCACCTTCCCCCCGTACGCCTGCGCCAGCCCCGCCGCACTGCTCGCCGCCCACCGGCCGCCGGCCGCCGGTGCCTTCAGCACGACGAGGTAGCTGCCCGGTACGGCGCTCGCCGACCCGGCACCCTGGACCACGCCCTCCGGTGCGGCCGCCGAGGCGGGGAGCACCCCGCCGAGACCGGCCGACAGCGCCGCAGCCACCCCCAGAACGACGCAGATCCGCCCAGAACCTTGCCTCGGACTCATGGTCCCCCCTCCGGAACTCCTCTGGAGGCCAAGCCTGATTGACAGTCAAATAGCCTGCAAGACAAGAGGGTTACCAACTTGTCTACGTAACCGGGGCGGGGGGGGGGGGGGGGGGGGGGGGGGGGGGGGGGGGGGGGGGGGGGGGGGGGGGGGGGGGGGGGGGGGGGGGCGTTTTTTTTCTTTTTTTGTTT
>NZ_JBVJCO010000001.1:319675-396303 GCF_055588525.1 Kitasatospora sp. NPDC041988 | reverse complement strand
CCCCAGAACCCCCTGGGGGGCCAAGCCTGGGTGAACCTCAAACCACCCAAAAAAAAAAAGGTCCCCCCCCCTTCCCCCCCCCCCCCCCCCCCCCCCCCCCTCCCCGTCCCCCCCCCCGCGACGGAGCGGCACCGGCCAGGCTTGACTTGAAGGCCGCTTCACCTTCTACGGTCGTCCTCGTCCGGCTACCACCCGATGCCCGAACGGAGCGCAGCAGTCATGGTGTTCACCCCCGAGGAGCGTGCCTACCTCACCACCCAGAAGCTCGGCCGGCTGGCCACCTCCGGCCCGCAGGGCGCGCCTCAGGTCCGGCCGGTGGGCTTCCGGCTCAACGAGGACGGCACGATCGACATCGGCGGGCCCCGGATGACGGCCAGCCAGAAGTACCGCAACGCGGTACGTGATCCGCGGGTCTCCTTCCTCGTCGACGACCTCACGCCGGCCGACGACCCCGACGCGCCGGCGCCGGGCTGGGGCCGCGGTGTGGAGATCCGCGGCCGGGCCGAGCCGCTGGTCGTCGACGTCCCGCCCGTCGATCCCGCCTTCTTCGATCACGAGATCCTGCGGGTGCACCCCGAACGCGTCATCAGCTGGAACCTGGCCGCCAAGGGCAGCGCCGGCCGCGACGTGACGGGCTGAGCCCGACGGCGCCGGGGGGGGGGGGGGGGGGGGGGGGGGGGGGGGGGGGGGGGGGGGGGGGGGGGGGGGGGGGGGGGGGGTTGGGGGGGGGGGGGTAGGNNNNACAGCGCTGGCGAAAAAGGGACGGTCTAACCCGGACGCCGCCGGCCCCCCGCCCCCCCCCCCCTCCGCCCCCCCGGGGCTGTTCGGGGCGGTCGGGCGTCAGGCCTTGCAGGTGCCGGTGCTCCAGTCGACGGTCGCGGTGGCCTGCGAGTACTTCCACTCCGGCGCCAGCAGGTCGCGGTCGAGCTGGGCGGCGGCCGTCTTGTCCTCGACCACGTAGCCGAAGTCCTGCAGCCAGGCCGGGTAGAGGTTCTTCGACCCGATGTAGAAGGCCGAGCCGTCGACCGCGACCAGCTTGTGGTGCAGCGCGTACGGGTGGCCGTCCGCCCAGGTGGCGGTGGGGGCCGCGCGGAAGGTGGCGAGCTGGAGGTTGCCGCAGAGCGCGGCGCCGGCCTTGGCCTGGTCGCCGGTGAGGGCGGTCAGCCGGGCCTTGAGGACGTCGCTGATCTCGGCGAGGGACTTGATCTGCGAGTAGCCGCCGCTGCCGATGGTGCCGCGGTTGGCCGGGTCGCTGACCACGATCCGCACCTTGACGCCGGCGGCGAGCTTGGCGGCCAGCGCCTCGTACAGCCGGGAGTCGTAGCGGGGCAGCGGCGGGCAGGTGCCGTTCATGTCCTGCTGGGAGATCTCGATGTGGCTGGTGGCGCTGGAGACGAGCGCGCGCAGCGCGTTCTCCTCGGGGTTGACCGTCTCGTAGTCGCGGTCGGCGTTGGTGTTGTCGTGCAGGGCGAGCGGGCCGCACTTGGTGTCGGAGACGGCGGGGACGGGGCCGGGCCGGTAGGCGGAGGTCGGGTCGTTGGCCTTGATGCCGACGCCGAGGCCGCCGACGGCGATCACCGGGACGGTGCCGGTGGCGGCCGGGGCGGGGTTGAGCTCCCGCTCCATCGAGGGGCTGCAGGCGGCGCCGTTGGAGGAGGCGAACCAGGCGTTGTCGAACACTCCGGTCCGGCCGCAGGTCCACTCCCAGAGGGTGTCCAGGTAGCTCGCGGCCGAGCCGGCGGCGGGCCCGGTCAGCGCGAGGTCGACGTCGGAGACGGGGTGGGCGGTGTCGAGGTAGTCGTCCTTCCACCCGTTGATGCCGCCGGCGACGACGCTGCGGCCGTCGACGACCAGCAGCTTGGAGTGGTTCCAGGAGAACGCGGTGCGGGAGGTGGTCATCGACGCCACGTTGAGGGTGACCGAGCCGGCGGCGGGGCCAAGCTTGGCGATCAGCTCGTCCCGGTAGCGGGACGGCAGCACGTTGGCGTTGTAGACCGGCGCAGCGCCGACCAGGATGCGCACCTGGAGGCGGTGGCCGGCCGCCACGGAGGCCTTGAGCCCCTCGACCAGGGCGTCCTGGAAGCCGCCGTTGGGGAACGGCGCGAGCGTGGAGACGTCGACGGTCCGGGTGGCGGCGGCGACGTCCGCCCGCATCCGGTCCAGCAGCGCGCGGGTGCCCGGGCGGTCGGCGCAGGCGGCGTCGCCCCAGCAGCCCGGCGTCTGGAGCAGCCAGCCGGCCGGGTCGTCGGCGGTGGCGTTCAGGCTGTTGCCCTCGGTGCGCTGCCAGACCGTGCCCGCGAGGCCGGGCGCCACCTCGCGCAGGGCGCGCTCGACCGCGTCGAGATGGGCGGTGCCGCCCTCGCCGCCGGCGGCGGTGGTGCCCGCCGCGGTCTCCGCGTGGGCGGGCAGGGGCGAGGCGACGGCGAGCAGGGTGGTGGCTGCGGCGGCGGCCAGGGCCGACCGCACGAGGTGGCCGGACCGGCGGGACCAGGGGAGGTGCACGTGTGGTTCCTTCAGGCAGTGACGGGTGGTTCACCCGTGGGACGACCTGAGATTACCGAAAAGTAACTTGTTGTCTAAACTGCGCATGACAATCAGTCACCGGGCCGGAAACGCACCCGTCGACCGGCCCCCGCCGATCGGCAGGACGGCCCGACACGATGATCGGCCTGACGGCGCGCCAGACCACCCCGCGCACCCCGGCGCCGTACCGTCGGCCCATGTCCCTCGGCCTGCTGTCGGCCCTCCTGGCCGCGCTGCTCACCGGTTCCGCCACCGTCCTCCAGGCCGTCGGCGCCCGCCGGGCCGCCACCGGCCACCGCCCCGGCGAGGCCGCCGCGCTGACCGGCGCGCTCCGGCAGTGGCCCTTCCTGGTGGGCGTCGGGATGGACATGCTCGGCTTCGCCGCCGAACTCGTCGCCCTGGAGCGGCTGCCGCTCTACGAGGTCGAGGCCGTCCTGGCCTCGGCGCTCGCCGTGACCGCCGTCGGGGCGGCCCGCGTCCTGCGGGTACGGCTGCGGCGCAGCGAGTGGGCCGGGGTGGCCGCGGTCTGCGCCGGGCTCTGCGTGCTCGCCCTCACCGCCGGGCGGGACGGCAGCGGCACGGGTGACACCGCACTGCGCCTCGGTGTACTGCTGGTCGCGGTCGTCCTGACGGGCGCGGGCTGGGTGGTGGTCCGGTTCGGCGGGGCCCGCCGCGCCCCGCTGCTCGGGCTGGTGGCGGGCCTCCAGTTCGGGGTGGTCGGCGTGGCGGTGCGGGTGCTGCCCGAGCCGCGGCTGCCGCAGCTGCTGACCGAGCCGTCGGCGTACGCGGTCGCCGTGGCCGGGCTGGGCGGGTTCGCCGCGCTGACCTGGGCGATGCAGAGCGGCTCGGTCACGGCGGCCACGGCGGCGATGGTGCTCGGCGAGACGCTGGGCCCGGCCGTCGTCGGGGTGCTCGTGCTCGGCGACCACACACGGCACGACGCGACGCCGCTCGCCGTCGCCGGCTTCGCGGCGGCGGTGATCGGCGCTCTGACCCTGGCACGCTTCGGCGACGCCGAACAGCCGGCCGCGGCACCGGCGGGCTGATCCCGGACCGGGATCGAATCTCCGTTCCATCGACATCGATTGACGATACGTCAACATCCTTCAGTGGTAGGGGAGGTGACGGATACGGGGTCGACCGGTCACAGTCGGGTCGCGGTCGGCCGACAGCGGTTTTTCCGGCCGCCGAGCGGGTAACCCCGCAGCCGAGACCGCGGTCCCCGGGGGGCGGGCCGGTGCGAGGGGGGGACCATGGGGCTCTTCTGTCGTCTGTGCGGCACCCGGACCGACGGTGCCGAGCGGCTCGGTGTCTACTGCCCGGGCGAGTACTGCGGCACAGACCTCCGCGCGGGTCCCGACGCCGGCGCGCAGGCCTGGTGCGAGCCGCCCCGCCGGTACGGGCAGGCGGGCGGCACGGTCGCGGTGGAACTGGTCGTCCGCAACGCCGGCCCTCGGGCCACCGGCTTCCACCTTGAGCCCGTCGAACCCCTCGACGGGCGGCTGGACTTCGACCGGCGGGCGGTCGAGGCGCCGCTGCCGCCCGGCCGCACCCGTCGGGTGGAGCTGCGATACACGCTGCCGGCGGACCACCTCGGCACCGGCTTGGACATCGCCTCGCGCTTCGGGGTGCCCGGAGCGGACCTGGCCGGCCAGGTGCACGGCGCCCGATGGTCCCGGTTCGGGGTCGCGCTGCGGGTGGTGGCGACCTCGGCCCACCAGGGGGCGGCCTGTGCCGCGTTCGCGGTGGACGTCCCGGGCTCGATCGACCTCGACCTCGACAGGGACAGGGACGACGGCGAGCGGTCCCGGGGCCAGGAGGGCGGCCGCCCGGACCGACCGTCGGGCCCCGGCCGGCAGGACGGTCCCGGCCACCAAGCCGGTCCCGGCGGGCCGGCATGGCCCGGGCAGCAGCGGTTCCCCGGGCCCCGGCCACCGTCCCGGAGCGTCGGCGGCTGCGGGCCCGTGGCGGTCGCCGTGCTCGTGCTCGTGGTGATCGTGGCCGCGGTGGCGGTCGTCCTCGGGCTCGGCCGCCACGAGGACGCGGGCGGCGGCCCGCCCGTCCCGCCCCCCACCTCGGGCGGTACGCCGATTGGCGATGGAGGCGGGAGCGCGGGCCGGAGCGGCGGAGGCACGGGCAAACCCTCGCCCACACATTCGTCCCCCTCGCCACGCACGATCGTTCTGCCCGATCTGGCCGGTCTCGGCCAGGCGGCCGCCGAGGCGAAGCTCAAGGCGCTGGGGCTGTCCTCCCGCGCCACGGTCGTCGAGGGCGGGGGCACGCCCGCGCAGCAGGTGGTCGGCACCGACCCGGCGCCCGGCGCCAAGGTGCTCCCGGGCAGCACGGTGGCCCTGCGGGTCTCGGACGGCCGGGCGCGGATCCCCGACGTCGCCGGCCTGACCCGGGCCGACGCCGAGCAGGCCCTCCGTGCGGCCCACTTCACCGCCGTGACCGTCGTCAGCCAGGACACCACGACCGTCCGCGACGGCCTGGCCATCCGTACCGACCCGGCGAAGGGTACCTCGGTGGCCCTCGACGCGCCGATCACCCTCTGGTTCGCCCACCTGCCACGGCCCCGGTGACCGGGAGACCGTCGGCGGCCGCCGACGGTCTCCCGGGCGTGATCCGACCTGACCCACGGGGACGGGACCGGAGCACAGCCGGCGGCGCGGACCGCCGGCTCAGGCGGCGGGGCCCGCCAGGACCTCGCCGACCAGGTCGCGGGCCTCGGCCTGGACGCGGGCCAGGTGCTCGTCGCCCCGGAAGGACTCGGCGTAGATCTTGTAGACGTCCTCGGTGCCCGACGGGCGGGCGGCGAACCAGGCGTTCTCGGTGCAGACCTTGATGCCGCCGATGGCCGCGCCGTTGCCGGGCGCCTCGGTGAGGACGGCCGTGATCGGCTCCCCGGCCAGCTCTCCGGCCTTGACCTGCTCCGGCGAGAGGCGGCCCAGCAGCGCCTTCTGCTCCCGGTCGGCCGGCGCGTCCACGCGGGCGTAAGAGGGCGCGCCGTGGCGGTCGGTCAGGTCGCGGTAGTACTCGCTGGGCGTGCGGCCGGTCACCGCGGTGATCTCGGAGGCCAGCAGAGCGAGGAGGATGCCGTCCTTGTCCGTCGTCCAGACCCCGCCGTCGCGGCGCAGGAAGGACGCCCCGGCCGACTCCTCGCCGCCGAACGCGATCGAGCCCTCCAGCAGCCCGTCGACGAACCACTTGAAGCCGACCGGCACCTCGATCAGCTCGCGCTTGAGGTCCGCCGCGACCCGGTCCAGCATCGAGGAGGAGACCAGCGTCTTGCCCACCGCCGCGTCGGCCGGCCAGTCGGTGCGGTGGCGGTAGAGGTAGTCGACCGCCACCGCCAGGTAGTGGTTCGGGTTCATCAGGCCGTCCGGGGTGACGATGCCGTGCCGGTCGGCGTCGGCGTCGTTGCCGGTGGCGATCGCGTACTCGTCCCGGCGGCCGATCAGGGAGGCCATCGCGGCGGGCGAGGAGCAGTCCATCCGGATCTTGCCGTCCCAGTCCAGCGTCATGAAGCGCCAGGTCGGGTCGGTGACCGGGTTGACGACGGTCAGGTCCAGGCGGTGCGTCTCGGCGATCCGCCCCCAGTAGGCGACGGACGCCCCGCCCAGCGGGTCCGCGCCGATCCGCAGGCCGGACGCCCGGATCGCGTCCAGGTCCAGGACGGAGACCAGGTCCTCGGTGTAGGCGGTGAGGAAGTCGTGCCGGCCGGTGGTCGCGGCGGTCAGCGCGCGGGCGTACGGGACCCTCTTGACGCCGCGCAGGCCGTCCCGGATCAGCGCGTTGGCCCGGTCCTGGATCCAGCCGGTGGCGTCGGAACCGGCCGGGCCGCCGCTCGGCGGGTTGTACTTGAAGCCGCCGTCACGCGGCGGGTTGTGCGAGGGCGTCACCACGATGCCGTCGGCGAGCCCCTGCGGGTGGCGGCGGTTGTGCGCCAGGATCGCGTGCGAGACGGCCGGGGTGGGCGTGTAGCCGTCGGCGCTGTCCAGCAGGACGGTGACGCCGTTGGCCGCCAGCACCTCGACGGCGGTGACCTTGGCCGGCTCGGAGAGCGCGTGGGTGTCCGCGCCCAGGAACAGCGGGCCGGTGATGCCCTGCCCGGCCCGGTACTCGCAGATCGCCTGGGTGGTGGCGGCGATGTGGTCGTCGTTGAAGGCCGCGTCGAGCGAGGAGCCCCGGTGGCCCGAGGTGCCGAAGGCCACGCGCTGGCCCGGCTCCTCCGGGTCCGGGTGCAGCGCGTAGTACGCCGTCACCAGCCGCGCCACGTCCACCAGGTCGTCCGGCTGCGCAAGCTGACCGGCCCGTGCGTGTGCCATACGTGTCTCCCACCAGTCCCAGTCCGTACGCCGGCCCCGCCGGCCCGGCGCTTCCACGCCCTGTGCTCACCGATCGTAACCAGAACACGACCGGTGGCCGTACCCGGGCGGGCGCCGGGTACGGCTCACAGGGGCGGCGGCCATGGGCCGGGGACCGGAGCCCAGGGCTCGGAGAGCTCGGGCTCGGGGCTCAGGCTCGGAGGGCTTGGACTCGGGCTCAGGCGGGCAGCTCTTCGCGGTAGGAGTCCAGGGCGGGGACGGTGGTGGTGGCAACGAACTCCGTGACCGCGTACTCGGCCAGGCCCGCCAGCACGAAGGGGTCGGTGCGGGTGATCTCCTCGATCGCCGCCCGGTCGGCGCCCGCGGCGAGGATGACACCCCCCTCACGGGGCACCTTGCGGCCGGAGGCGAGGAAGGCCCCGGCCGCGTAGTGCGCCTTCAGCCATGCCAGGTGCTCGGCGAGCACGGCGTCGATACGGTCCAGGGGCGCGGTGTAGGTCAGATCCAGAACGAACATGCGCCCCAGGCTAGCCGCCCGACCCGAGACACCGTCAGCCGCCCGGTCACCAAGGGATTTTACCGAACGGTCGACCAACCGGGCCCGCCGCGCGGCTAGCGTTCACGGCATCCCCGACGATCACCGGGCGCGGGCAGGCCGCGCAGGAAGAGGTGTGCCATGAGCCGGATCGACGTCCCCGGAGCCGCGACGGCGCTGCCGAGGGCATGGAGCTCGCGCGTCCTGGGCCGGGTGGGCCCGACCGCGGTCAAGGTGCTGCGGATGGACGAGCTGCCGGTCGCGGAGGAACGGCACGACCGGACCGAGGTGCTGCTCGTCCTCGACGGCCGGCTGGAGCTGCTCGTGGACGGCGCCGCCGTGCCGGTGGGGCCCGGCGGGATGTACGTCGTCCCGGCCGGCGTTCCGCACGCGGTCGCGGCGGGGAGCCGGGGCACCCTGGTGATCGTGGAGGCCGACGACTGAACGGACCGGGTTTCCGGCCACCACCGTCAGGTCTCCGGCAGCGTGTCAGACCCAATCATGCCCGGTCAGCGGCCGTTTCGGTAGGACTCAGCACACGTCCGGTTCTCCT
Source organism: Kitasatospora sp. NPDC041988 (assembly GCF_055588525.1). NCBI lineage: Bacteria > Bacillati > Actinomycetota > Actinomycetes > Kitasatosporales > Streptomycetaceae > Kitasatospora > Kitasatospora sp. NPDC041988. Next base: position 388,364 of record NZ_JBVJCO010000001.1, on the reverse strand, counting down.
TGCCGCGGGTGCCGCCCCGGCCGCAGACTCGTCCGCATCCACTCCCCCGGCCCGGTGCCGGCACCCGTCCGCGGGCGCCGGCACGCGCGTCGTGCTGCCCAGCCGCCGGGAGGAGTCGGCGGATCAAGGGGGAAACAGGACATGAACGGTGTGAACCAGGACGCGGTGCTGCGGGCGCGGATGCTGCTGCTCACGACCAACCGGCGGGTGCTGCGCGGGCCGAACGCGCTGTCGGTGTACCGGCTGCTGACGACGGTCGCGCCCGAGGTGTACGGGTCGAAGCTGGCCTATGTGCTGGTCGAGGCGGCCGGCTCGCCCACGGTGCGCGAACTGCCGGGGGCCCGGCGGGCGTTGCTGGACGAGGCGGTCGCGGTGGCGGAGGCGCTGGAGCCGCGGAACCCGTTCCGGGCCAAGGTACTCGCCCGGGCCCTGGCGGCCCGCCAGGCGGTGTAGACCGCGCCCGCCCTCCCCCGGCCCGGGGGAGGGCGGCGGCGCGTGCACGTGCCGCCTGCGGTACGACACGGCCGACATGACGGGAAACGGCTCAGACCAGTCCGTTCTCCCGGGCGTACAGTGCGGCCTGGGTCCGGTCCCGCAGGCCCAGCCGACTCAGCATGCGGGAGCGCGGAATCCAGGGCAGCCTCGACGCCCTCACCCCGCCGGCCGACTTCGGCGACGTCTACCACCGCATGGTCACCGACGCGGGCCGCGCCGGCCTGCACCGCTACATCATGGTCCCGGGCGGTGCGCACACCGACGGCCTCGTCCCGCTCGACAAGGACCGTCTGCGCCCGATGCTCGGCAACTTCACCGCGGCCCTGAGCGACGTCGAGGCCTGGACGCGGCCCGCCTCCACCCGCTGACGACCTGCAGAACTGCGGCACACGCCCCGGCTGGACCGACATCCGGGGCGTGTGTCCACCCGTCTCCGGGAGCGGCGTGGTCGGCGTCGGTGGTGCCGAGGACGCCGACTACGCCCACCGGTCTCCCGGCGCCTGACCGGCTCCGGCCTCGCCCTCCTCGGCCCGGCTTCGCGTCAGGTGACGTTCAGCGTGAGCTCCGCGGTGTGCAGCTGTCCGGCGGTCTGGAACTGCAGGAACACGCGCCAGCTCCCGGCCTCGTCGAACAGGGCCTGGAAGGTCAGCGTCGGGCCGCCGTGGTCGCCGTCGACCTTGTCCGTCGGGTGGAGATGGGCCAGCGCCTGGTCTCCCTCGTGGAAGGCGGTGAGGTGGGCGTAGCTGTCCAGGTACGGCTGGAGGCCGGTGACCGGCTCCCCGTCCTTGCTGACGGTGGCGGTCAGCTGGTGGGCACCGGCCTTCGGCTCGCTCCGGAGGGTGACGGTGTAGCCGTCGACCGTGGTGCTGCCGACCGGGGCGGGGAGCGGCACCGCAGCGGCCGCGCCGGGCACGCTCACGGTGCGGCTGAGCACGAGCTCGCTTCCCTTGCGGGGGCCGCTCTCCGGGATGAACGACGTGTACAGTCGCCAGTTTCCCGGAGCGAGGGCTGCCAGGTCCGCGGTCCAGGTGCCGTCCGCGGCCATCACCGGGTGCAGATGCTGAAAGCCGGTGAGATCGGAGCGGATCGCGTAGAAGTGCAGCTTCTTCGTCTGGTGCACGGCGAAGTCGGTGACGGGCCGGCCGTCCGGGCCGGTGATGGTGAACGGATAGCCGACGGCCTGGTCTGCGGGCAGGGCGTGGGCTTCGGGGTCGAGGCGGTAGCCGTCCCGTTCGGTGGCGAGGCCCCGGGCGGTGGCGGGCATGTCCGGCATCCCCGCCATCCCCGGCATGGCCGGGGCCGCCGCGCCCGGCGTCGTGGCCATCGCGCCGTGGCCGGTGTCCGGCATGCCCGCGTGCTCGGCGTGCCCCGACGAACCGCAGGCGACGAGCCCCAGGAACAGCAGAGCCGGCACACAGGACGCCAGTGCCCAGCCGCGGGAGAACGAACGATGAGGAGCGGGCATCAGCAGGTCTTTCCCGTGGCAGCGCGCCGGGAGGGGCGCGTGGATGAGCAGTGACAGTCAGGAGACCGGTCAGGGCCGCCGCGATAACCGAAAGTTCGGGGTCGGCGCACGGGCGCCCGCCCCACTGCCCCGGCCCCGCGCCTCCGGCGCCCGTACCCGGTCGGCCGATGCCCGGGTCACCGCGTCGCCGCCGCGGCACGAGGATGCACGCACGCCGGATTGCTCCTAAGGTCGGAAGACAGGATTACGGAGCCAGGAGGGACCCGGCTCCCCGCCACTGGCCGCGCCGCCTCCCGGCAGAGTCGGACGACGGGTCCGCGCACACAGCAGGCGCGATGCCCCTCGGGCCGGCAACGGTGTGGCCCCGACCCGCACTGCGGTGCCGCGCGCCCGGGCCGTTCGGACGACCCGCGGAGTCCGCAGAGTCGTCGGGCCGGACTCACACACCGTCACCGGTCTCCCCGCGACGGGCTCCGCGGCGCGGTTGCCCCCGGGCCGCGGCCGCGCGGACCGACCTGACAGCAGGAATCGAGACACGCCATGTCCGCACCCACGAACACCCACGCCGCCGGCTCCTCCGGTGCGGCCGGGGGTCTGGTCGCCTTTGCCGCCGTCATGCTCCTCATCGCAGGCTCTCTCAGCCTCTTCCGCGGGATCATGGCGATCGCCGAGGACGACGTCTTCGTGCGAACTCCGAACTACATCTTCAAGTTCGACCTGACCAGTTGGGGCTGGATCCACCTGATCCTCGGCGTCCTGGCGATCGCCGTGGGCATCGGGCTGTTCCGGGTCTCCCTCTGGGCCCGGATCCTCGGCGTGGGGCTTGCCGCGCTGCTCATCATCGCCAACTTCCTCTCCCTCCCGTACTACCCGTTCTGGTCGATCACCGTGATGGCCGTCTGCGCCTTCGTCATCTGGGGCCTGTGTGTGGTCCGGCGCGACGATGGCACCCAGGCCGCCTGACCGGCCCCGACCGGCGGCCCGTCGCGCGGCCCGGCTGGCGCTGAGCTGCGCGACGGGCGCAGTGGTCGCGCTGGTGGCGGCGAGCGGGCCCGGCGGTCTGGTCATCCTCGCTGTCGGGCTGGCCGGCTCGGTCGTCACCGCCGCCGGCATGTGGTGGGCGCTGTCGCACCACGGAGCCGTTCGGGCGGGCGGGGCACTCCTCGTGGTGGGCGCGCCCGTGGCCGTCCTGGTGCTCTACACCCGGGCCGGCCTGTGGCCGGAGGCCCTGGCCGCGATCGCACTGTGGGGAGCGGCCGTGCTGTTCGCCCGGTCGGCACTGCACCGGTCGCGGCAGCCCCACGGCATGCGTGCGGTCGCGAGCTCCGCCCCCCTGCATCCGGTGCTGATCATGAACCCGAAGTCCGGCGGCGGCAAGGTCGGCCGTTTCGGGCTGGTCGAGAAGGCCGAGGCGCTGGGCGCCCGGGTCGTGCTGCTGGACACCTCACACACGGCGGACGTCGCCGCGATCGCCCGTCGGGCGGTGGCCGAAGGCGCGGACCTGCTGGGGGTCGCGGGCGGCGACGGCACCCAGGCCCGGGTGGCCGAGGTGGCGGCCGCGCACGACCTGCCGTTCCTGGTGATCTCCGCAGGCACCAGGAACCACTTCGCCATGGATCTCGGTCTGGACCGCGAGGACCCGGCCAAGTGCCTGGACGCGCTGACCGACGGGGAGGAACTGCGGGTCGACCTGGGCGTGGTGGGCGGCCTGGCCTTCGTCAACACGGCCTCCTTCGGTGTCTACGCGGAGATCGTGCAGCGCCCGGAGTACCGCGACGCCAAGGTGGGGTCGGCGCTGGACGCGATGCCCGACCTCCTGCTCGGATACTCCGGTCGTCCCCTCGACGCGGTGGTGGACGACACGCGGCTGGACGCCCAGCAGGCGCTCCTGGTCAGCAACAACCCCTACGCCGTCCCCGAACCGATGGCCGTGGGCGGCCACCGGCCGCGGTTGGATCTCGGCGTGCTGGGTGTCGTCGGGATTCGCGTCGGCAACGCGGCCCAGGCGGCCGACGTCGCGCTCCGAGGCGCACGGGCGACGGGCATCCAGGTGCTCACCTGCCGGCAGATCATCGTCCGCTCGGCCGCGGAGAGCATCCCGGTGGCCGTGGACGGAGAAGCCCTGACCCTGCCCGTTCCCGTCACCTGTGCCATCCGCCCGCGCGCCCTGCGCGTACTGGTACCCAAGCATCGACCCGGGCCTCCGGCGTCCCGTCCGGCCACAGCCTGGCGCGAGGTCATCGCACTGGCCTTCGCCCGGCCCCGGCCGGATCCGCAGCCGGATCCACCGTAGGGGCGCCGCAGGAAGCCGCGGTCAGGCCGGCCCGCGAACACGACGCCGCGGGGAGAACCGGCGAAGGCACCCGTGCCACGACGATCCGGCCTGCTCATCCCGTGCGGGAGATGCCGGACCCGGCGCACGGTGTCACCATTGGCCCTACCTGCTGTTTCGTCGGGTTGGAGGCATCCGTGAAGGACCTCAAGTTCGAACAAAAGGGTTCACTGTCACGCCTTGAGGCCGCAGATCTGCTCTCGGCGCTCGCGGCCGCACTGAGGAACGGCGGCCATGCCCAACTGGAGCTCGGCCCGGGGACGCTGAGTCTGCGGATCCCCGACGCGCTCAGCAGCGAAATCGAGGTCGAGGTCGGCGACGGGCAGGTCGAGCTGGAGATCGAACTCAAGTGGCCGACCGCGCAGACCGGTGCGACGGCACCGCGCGGTGCCGCCGGCCCGGAGGAGTAGGCCTCGCCGGACGAGGACGGCTGACGGACGACGTCGGTCGCGGTCTCAGGGCGGTCCTGCGTCCACCGTGGGTGGGTTCTCGCCGCGCCGCCCCGCCCTGTCCGTTGTCCGGGTGAGGCCCGGTCCGTCCGGCCCCGGGTGGGAACGGCCGACCGGGTCGCGCCGAGCCCGACGGCCCGACTCGACCCGGCGGTCGGGTCGGTCCCGCTACTCGCGGGACAGCATGGCGGCGGCTTCGCGTTCGAGGTCGAGGAACGCCTCGCCGCTGACGTCGATGGCCACCCGGCCGCCCGGACGCGGCAGGGGCACGCCCGGCGTGAACGGGCGGGCTCCCGGGCCCTCCTCAGACAAGCCCTGGCGCACGTCCGCGCCGGGCCGGCGGGTCAGACCAGGCGGTGCATGCCCACCGAGTGCGGGGCGGTCTCGACGAAGCCGTGCTTGGTGTAGAGGCGGTGGGCGTCACCGTCGGCGATGAGCGAGACGTACGCCCCCGCCGTGGCACGGCTCTCCAGTTCGGCGACCAGGCCGGCCATGATCCGTCCGCCGAGGCCCCGGCCCTGATGGGCGGGCAGGACGCAGATGTCGGCGATCTGGAACACCGAGCCGCCGTCGCCGACGATCCGCCCCATGCCGACCGTCTCGCCGTCCACGGTGTGCACGGTCAGGCCGTACCAGGTGTGCGGCAGCCCGGCGGCCACCGCCGCGGCCGGGCGGTCGCTCATGCCGGAGGCGGTACGGAGGTGGCGGAAGGTGTCGACGTCGGGCACCCCGGGGCGCAGTTCGTAAGAGCCACCAGTATCATTCATGCCTTACATCATAGGGCGCTCGGCTCCGGATGTCCCCAAGGGAGAAACCCATGCACCAGCCCCGGGTCCTGCTGCTGGACGCGGCCCCCGGCGAACTGCTCGACCGGGAGCTGGCGCGGCTGCTCGGCCACGGGCTCGCCGTCACCCTCAACCTCCGGCGGGTGGCCGACCACGCCGCGGCACGGGCAGCCTGGGCGGGCCGGGTCGAGTTCACCGACTTCGACGCCTTCGACGAGTCCGCCCTGCTCGCCGAGACCCTCCGGGGCGGGCTCGGCTACGACGCCGTCAAGTCCCGGGGCGGGGTGCCGCTGCGCGCCGCCTACCTCGAAGCGGCCACCGGCCCCGCGCTCGCCCACCGGCTCCGGGCGGTCGGCCGGGCCGGGGCCGGCACCGACCACGTCGACCTGGCCGCCGCCGCCCGCCACGGCGTCACCGTCACCCACACCCCGGGCTCCAACGCGAACGCCGTCGCCGAGTTCGCCCTGGCCCAGCTCCTCACCCTGACCCGCGACCTCCCCGCCCACAACGAGGCCGCCCACCGGGGCAGTTGGCGCACACCGGCCGCACCGGCGGTGGAACTGCCGGAGCTGACCCTCGGCATCCTCGGCCTGGGCCGGATCGGCCGGGCCCTGGCCGCACGGGCGACCGCCCTCGGCATGGACGTCCAGGCCCTCACCCGCCGCCCGGCCGAGGCCCCGGTGCGCAGCGCCCCCACCCTCGCCGCCCTCCTGGCCGGCAGCGACGTCGTGTCCGTGCACCTGCCGCTCACCCCGCAGACCCGCGGGCTGATCGGCCGGGCTCAGCTGGCACTGATGCGGCCGGGGTCGGTCCTGCTCAACACCGCCCGCGGCGGCATCGTCGACGAGCAGGCGCTGGCGGATGCGCTCGGCGACCCCGCGCACCCGCTCGCGGCGGCCGCCGTCGACACCTTCGCCCACGAGCACGCCGCCTTCGCCTCACCGCTGTTCGGCCTGCCGAACGCCCTGCTGACCCCGCACGTCGCCGGGATGACGCGGGGCGCGATGGCCACCGCCGCCCTGCGGTGCGCGGACCACCTCGCCGCCCTGCTCGCCGGCCGTCCGGACGGCGTCCCGGTGGTGGGCGCCGTCCGGTAGGGGCGGCGCCGCGCCCCGGCACGGGACGGCGCCGGGGAGGTCGGGCGCACGGGCGGTGTCGGGAACCCGCGGCGCTCCGCTAGTCGGCGGTGACGCGCAGGTTGGCGAGCAGGGTGGCGCCGTCGGTGGAGACGGCGAGGACGCGGCCGGAGCGGTGCCAGCAGGTGACCGCGCCGGCGTGTCCGCGCACGCCGACGTACGGCGGGTCCGCGTGCGGGAGGACGGCCGTGGCGGTGGGCTCGGCTGCCGGGGCGGCGCCCACGTGGACGAGGGCGCCAGTGCCGTCGGCCAGGGGGACGGTGAGCGCCCAGTGGTCGCCGTCGGCGGTGGGGCCGTGCGGGGCGAGGCCCGCGACGGTCAGTTCGGCGGCAGGGCCGGCGGACTCGCCCGTCCAGCCGAGGGTGGTCCGGTCCGGGTGCTCCTGCCCGTACGCGGTGAGCAGGCCGTCGGTGGCGAGCGCCACCGAGGCGCCGAGGTCGGTGGCGGCCTGGTCCAGCCGAAGCCGCGAGCGCAGCTCCCAGCCGGGCAGGTCCCAGCGCCACAGTTCGGTGAGCGACGAGCCGTCGGGCAGGGCCGAGACCACGACGGCCGCGCAGCTGCCGGCCGAACGGGCGATCCGGCCCACCAGCCGCTGCCCGCCGCCGAGTTCGCGCCAGACCACGGTGGGGCGGGGCGCCAGGGTGTCCAGGACGGCGATGCCGTCCTCGTCCGCGGTGATCAGGTGGCGGCCGTCGAAGGACGGGGCGAGCTGCCGGACCCGCAGGGTGGCCCAGGGCCGGACGGTCCGGGTGGCGAGGTCGAGGCGGGCGAGCTCGCGCACCTGTCCGTAGCCGGCCACCAGGAGCGCGCTGCCGCCGTGGTCGGCGAGGACCAGTCGGTCGGCGGGCACGTCCCAGCGTGCCTTGGTGCGGCCGTCGGCGGTCAGCAGCCGCACGCCCGCCTGGCCGCAGGCGACCAGCAGGGCGCCGGAGCCGAGCAGTGCCGCGTCCAGCACCGGCAGCGTGCCGGGCCGCTCCGCGGCGGTGTACGCGGGCGTGGCGCCGGCGGGACGGGCGGGGCGCCGGGGCCGGGCCAGGTCGGCGGCGGCCAGCGGGTCCGCCCGCTTCAACAGCCGCTCGGCGAGGGCGCTTTCGGTCGGCCCGGCATGGGCGCCGCCGAAGCCGCCGTCCCGCACGACCGCCCGGGCGGCGGCGGTGGCGAGTGCACGGTCGGCGGCCGGGTCGGCGGCGGGCAGGTCCGCCAGGGCCGCGGCCAGCGCCGAGCGGCCGGTGGCGCGCGGGTCGCCGTCGCCGTCGAGGACGGCCAGGGCGAGCGCCCGGGTGTGCTCCCCCGCGCCGAGCGCCAGCAGGTAGGGCAGCGCCCGGCCCCGGGCCGGTCCGCCGAGGGCGACCGCGTCGCGCAGGTCGGCCACGACCGAGGGGCGCAGCGCCTCATCCGGCCAGGCGGCCTCGACGGCGCCGAGGCGGTCGCCGGCCTCCCGGCAGTGCGCGGCCCAGGCGGCCCGCAGTTCGCGGGCGGCCTGCGGGTATGTCGCGGTGAGGCGTTCGACGGCGGTGGCGAAGGCACCTCGGCGGTGTGCGATCCGGACGGCGTGCTCGCGCTCGCCGGCCCGCCACCAGAGCCGGACCACCAGGTCGGCGGCGAGGTCCCGGCCCTCGGCGAGTTCGGCGGCCTGTGCGGTGCGGCCGTTGCGGATCAGCACGGCGACTGCCTCGCCCGGCGCGTTCAGCAGATCGGCGAGGACGAACGCCGCCTCGTCGACCCGGCCTTCGCGCTCCAGTGCCTCCGCGGCGCGGCGGTAGAGGCCGGCGAGGTGGTCGTGGACGGTGGGGCCGGAGAGCGGGGACGCACCGCCCGCGCCGGCGGCCTGCGGGTTCGCCCGCAGCTCGCCCGTGTAGCGGCGGGGCAGACCGAGGGAGAGCCAGGACTTCCCGCCCGCCGGCCGGCCCCCGGCGACCGGGAGGGCGTCGCGCAGGGCGTCCTCCCAGCGGCACTGTTCGAAGGCACGGGTGAGTTCGTGCAGGTAGCGCGCGTGGCGGCCACGCACCAGCCGGGCCGCCGGGGTGTGCATGGCCAGGCGTGCCAGCAGGCTGCCCAACCGCGGGCGGCGGGCGCTCCCGGGCCGCCGGGCGCTCCGGGGCCGGCCGGGGGCCGGTGCGGCGGGGCTTGAGGCGCCCGCCGCGGTGGCCTTGGTGGCTCCCACGCGGGGGCGGATGGCGGCCAGCCCGACGGCGAGCACGATGAGGAACCCGCCGGGGCGGAAGCTGCGGTCGGCAATGATGCCCGCGAAGCTGGCCGCGGCCAGGAGCATGGCACCAAGCGTCAGGACCAGGGCCACCCAGTACACGGCCGGTCCGACCCGGGCTGTGAAGCTGACCAACGCGGGCCCGGCGAAGGACCGGGGCCGCGCGAAGGACCGGCGGCGGGCGAAGGACCGGCGGCGGGCTCCGGACGGGGCGTCCCCGGTGAGCCGGCGGGCCCGTTCGCCCGGCGGGCCGATGCCGGCGGCGGTCCGCAGGTCGGGCTGCGGGCGCTCCGGCAGGGCCTCCACGACCGGTTCGGCCACGGGCTCGGCGGCGACACCGACCGGTCGCGGGCGGTGCATCGCGACGCCGGTCGGGTCGAGCCAGCCCGACGGGTCCAACTCCGCCAGTCCGGATATCCGGTGGGTGATCGTCAGACCGGCTGCGGAGAAGGCGAGCCGCCCGGCCGGAATCTCCTGCCGATCGGTGCCGACGGCGACCAGCGCACCGCTGTCCGCACGCTCGACCGGAAGTCCGGGGGCCCGGTCGGCCCGGATCTCCACCCCTACGGCCAGCGTGAACAGCCAGCGTCCGTCCGGTAGTTCACGCAGCTCGGCGCCGTCCTGCCAGTGCGCCAGGACGCGGACGGCGGCCTCGGCCGCGCCGATCACCGGCACGTCGAGGAGGAATCCGGCGGCGGTGACGGTGGCGCGGAACGCCGCGGCGGGGGTGGCGGTCACTCGTCGCTCCCGATCATGTGGTGGATCCGGCCGGTGTGCGCGTGGCCGACCACGATCCGCCCCGGCCGGGTCTCGGCGGCGATCAGCGGCAGCGTCGGGTGGACGGCGGGCGGTGCGGTGCCGCCCGAGAAGCGGGTCAGGGTACGGACCCCGTCCGCGCGGACGGTGCGCACCAGACGGCCGCTGTGGGTGCAGGTGACCAGCGCGGGCACCGCCTCGTGGTGGACCAGGCCGATCACCTCGGCGGGCTCGCGGAAGGAGATCCGGCGCTCCTCCCCCTCCCGCGTCCGCCCGTGCCAGTTCGTGCCCTGCCACGTCCGCACGTGCCAGTTCCTGCCGTCCTCCGACCAGCCGACGGTGGCGCCGCTGTGCACGAGGTGACGGGCCCGGGCGGCCTCGGGCGGCAGGCTCCGGTCGTACAGCCGCGGCTCGCGGAAGCGGTTGAAATACTGCCGCCCCTCCACGCCCTGGCCGACCTCGCCGTCGTCGGCCACGGCACCGTCGGGCGCGATCCGCCACCAGCGGCCGGCCAACGGCAACACCAGGTCGTCCCCGTTGCGCAGCAGTGGCAGGACGGGGCGGGTGAGCTGCTCGGCCAGCCGGGCCCGGTCGAGCCCGAACGCGGCCGCCTCGGCGCTGAACCCGCCGGGCTCGCCGCCACGTCCGGAGAGCGGTCGGCCGCTGACGTAGGGGATCAGCCGGTCGCCGCGCACGTACAGGGCGATCAGCCGCCGGCCGATGCGCCCGGCGGCGACCACCGGGCCGTGCAGTTCGTGGCGCCGCGGCCGGACCGCGGTGGCGGGGCCGTTCTCGGCGCTCGGCAGGTTGACGGCGAGCAGGATGGTGGCGCGCCTTCCCCGGGCGAGCAGGGTGCGGGCGTCCGTGGTGAAGGCGGGCGCTCCCCCGGCCGACCCGGCCGACCCGGTCGCCCCGGTCGCCCCGGCCGACAACGCGACGGCGGCGGGCGCGACGGCCCGTCGGAACTCGCTGCCGCGCAGCGCCCGGACGGAGATCTCCGGTACGGGCAACGGGAGTTCGGTCTCGGCGCCGTCGAGGCGGACGGTGACATGGGTGGCGCCGTCGGCGGACCAGCGGGCCGGTTCGCTCGCCAGTACCCGGGCCCGGGACGGGAGTTGCCCGGCGAGCCGGGGCGAGGTGAGCAGCCAGGCGTGGTCCTCGGCGTCGAGGCCGGCCTGGACCCGCCGGACGTCCTCGGCGGTGGGGTCGGCCGGCCGGCGGGCGGCCAGCCAGGCCGGCAGCAGCTCGGCGAGGTCGCCGGTGAGCAGGCGGCCGAACGGATCGCCGAGCACGCCGACCACCAGCTCGGTGCCGCGTGCGGCCGCCCGGCGGTGCAGGACGAGCAGCGCGGCGAGCTGGACCAGCCGGCCGGCCCCGGCCTGGGTGGGGCCGGTGTCGACCATCGCGACGATCCGGCCGCGGGCGACCGGAGTGTGGAACTCCGGTGCGTGGTGGAGGAGTTCGCCGTCCGCCAGTCGGCGCAGGAACTCGTCCGGGTACGCGTCGGCGAGCAGCCACTCGGAGGGCAGCAGCCGGTCCGGCCGGCCCGCGCGGGTGAGGCCGCCGAGGCCGTCCGGCTCGCCGAGGACATCGACGACGGGCTCGCGCGCCCCGACCAGGGCGTCCAGGCGGCGCAGCAACGGGCCGAGGGCGACGGCGAGTTCGGGGCTGAGCGCGGAGAGGGTGGCGGCCCAGGGGGCGAGGGCGGCGGGCAGCCGGGTGGTCGTCATCGGTCCGCGCTCCGGGTGTACGGCTCCAGCGCATCCGGGGAGGCGGCGGGCGGGGGTGGGTCGGCGACCAGGGCGTGGCCCGGGACGAGGACGCAGAGCTGGCCGTCCTCGGCACCGAGCGCGCGGCGCCAGAGTGCGGCGGCCGGCCCGGGGCGGGCGGTGGTGGGGACGAGCAGGCCGGCGTCACGGCCGAGGTAGCGGGCGCCGTCGGCCCACGGCAGGTCGGCCTCGGCGCCCAGGACGAGCAGCGTGACCGCGCCGGACTCGGGCAGCGCGACGCCCGCGGTCAGCGCGGCGTCTGCGGGGCTCGCCGGACCGCCGGGGGGTGGGCTCGCGGGGATCGGGCCGTCGGCGAGGACGCCGAGGCGGGCGCCGTCGCGGAGCCGGTCCCGGGTGGCGGCGGCCAGTGCGGGCACCGCGTCGCCCAGGGCGAGCACGGCGGCGGCGGGCAGCGGGGGCTCACGGCGCTCCCACCGCAGCGGGAAGGCGGGCGGGGCTGTGGTCACGAGGGCGCGACCGCCGCAACCAGCTCGGCGCGTATGCCGGCCAGCGCGGCCGGCAGGTCGGCCGGGTCGAAGCCGGCGTCGATCTCGCGCAGCGCCGCCTCCAGCCGCAGCCGCGAGTCGCGCCCGCCGGGCAGGCCGCGGTGCTCGGCGAGCAGCGCGGTGCCGGTACGGGCGAGTCGCTCCGCCCGGGCCGCCGTGCTGCGGGACAGCTCCTCGGCGGCGTGCACCAGGCTGCGGTTGGCGGCCTTCTCGATCAGGTCGGCGAGGGTGTCGCGGGCCAGCGCCTGGGTGTCGGCGGTCGGGGCGATCAGCGGCAGCACCCAGAGGTCGCGTGCGGAGGCCGAGCTCCGGCCGTCGAGCACGGCGGCCGCGGCGACCAGGTTCTGCGACCGCACCGCCCGCCGGTCGCTGACCGGCACCCCGGCCCCGCGCAGCCGGCGCAGTGCGGCGCCGAGCAGCGGGGTCACCTCGTCCAGGTCGCACTCACGGGCGGCGGCGGCGAGCCGGTCGACGGCACCGAGCAGGTCGCCGGGGTGGACCGGGGCGGCGGCCGGGCGGCGGCCGGCCTCCAGCAGCTCCTCCAGCCGGGCGTCGGCCACCGGCTCGACGAAGACCCGGGCCAGGAAGCGGTCGGCGAAGGCGGCGAGCGCGGGATCGTCCGGCAGGTGGTTGGCGGCGCCGACGCAGACCCGCAGCGGGCTGGCGAGGACGGTGCGGCCGCGGCGGAAGACCCGCTCGTTGAGCAGGCCGAGCAGCGTGTTGAGGACGGCGGTGGAGCCGAGGAACACCTCGTCCAAGAAGGCGATGTCGGCCTCGGGCAGCATCCCCGCGGTCTCGAACTCGACCCGTCCCTCGCGGAGTCGGCGCAGGTCGACCGGCCCGAACAGCTCGTTGGGCTCGGTGAACCGGCCGAGCAGGTACTCGAAGTAGCGCCCGCCCAGCTGCCCGGCGACCCGCCGCACCGCCTCGGACTTGGCGGTGCCCGGCGCTCCGACCACCAGCAGGTGCTCACCGGCGACCGCACAGAGCGTCACCACCTCGGCCACCGTCTCACGGTCGATCATGCCCCGGCCGGCGGCGGCCACGGCGGCGCCGATCAGCCCGGCGTCCCCGGCGGGGGGCGAGGGGTGGGTGGTGGCGGCCGGGTGGACGGCGTCGGTCGGGTGGGTGCTGGTCTCGGTCACAGGCACCGGAGTCTACGGGGGCCGTACCCGCGCCGACGAGCGGGTTTCCGGTTGGACGGCCGCGCAGGGGCCGGACCGCTCAGTCGCCCCGCCCCAGGCTGGTCGAGCTCCTCTGACGGCCCGTGTCCCGGGAGCGCCCGTCTCAGCCGCCGCTCCCCATCCCGCCCTGTGCGGCGACCATCGTCATCCCCAGGCCTGCCACCGCCCGGGCCAGGCCCGGTGCCCGTTCGGCCAGTCGGCCGGTGAACTCCGCGACCCGGTCGGCGTGCTCCCGCCGGTCGTGCCGGGAGACCACCAGCCGTAGGTGACCGTGGGCCGCCAGCGCGGCCAGCACGGCGTCCGCGAAGGGCACCTCACTGACCGGGCCGGCGCCGCGGACGGCCTCCGCCACCCTCAGCTGGAGGTCCTGCGCCTCGCGCGGATCCTTCACGGCCACCGACCGAAGCGGCTTGACGGCGCCGTGGGGATCGCGGTCCTCCACGGTCAGCACGCCGAGCACCGCGAGCCGCTGTTCGACGGCGTCCAGCGTCTCGTCGCGGCTCCGTCTGATCCACGACTTCCAGCTGCGCGGCCGGGTGTCCAGCTCGGCGAGCAGCGCGTCGAGGACGCGGTCCTCCACGGGGGTGGTCGTCACGACCCGTACCCGGCCGGCCCTGTCCTCGGCGATGTCGCCCCGGTGGACGAGCTCGGCCAGGGCGGCCGCGCGCAGCAGGAAGCCGGCCCGGGTGCGGTCCTGGAGGGACTGGGCCCGGGTGTCGAAGGCCAGCAGGTACGCGGCCAGGTGCAGCGGTCGGCTCATGGCATCGACGATACGGCGCCGCGCGCGGCCCGCCATCCGCCCGCAGGAGGGAGTCGTTCTCCGACCCCGGGACCACCCGGCGCGGTTCGCTCCTCCCCCGGTCCCGCCGAGGCCGGCGGCGTTGTCGACGGCCGCTCAGCTCACCTCGGGGTGGAAGCGGTGCAGGCCCTTGCGGTCGTAGTAGGTGGTCATCGCGAAGCCGAAGACCAGCGCGGCCGTCAGGCCGATCGCGATCATGATCCAGGCCCGGGCCAGCCCCGCGTCCGCCTGTGCGTCGAAATAGAGGATCGACCGGACGCCGTCGCTGAGCTGGCGCATCGGCTCGAACACCGCCAGTCCCCGGTAGAAGTCCGGCAGCGCCTGCAGCGGGATGGTCGCCCCGGAGGACGGCAGCGACAGCGCGATGAAGACGAACATGCTGATCAGCTGCCCGATCCCGCCGAACGCCGCGATCAGCGCCTGCGCGCCGAGCCCCACCGCCGCGCTGGCGCAGACCGAGAAGACCCAGAGCAGCGGCAGGTGCGAGGCGTCCATGCCGAGCACCACCACGGTCGCCAGCATGACCAGACTGGACGTCAGCACCGCCAGCCCGACCGACATCACGCAGGTGACGACCAGCGTCTGGGTGCGGCTGATCCGCACCAGCGGCCGCTGGGTGCGCAGCGGGCCCAGCTCGCTGGCCGCGTAGCCGAGCGCCACGTCGACGCCGTTGCTGATCACGTTCGCGCCCAGGAAGCCGCAGAGGACGAGCAGCAGGGTGTAGTAGAAGGCGGTCAGGCCGAGGCCGCTGTGCGGGCCGATGGGGTGGCCGACCTGGACCTCGACCGTAACCGGGTCGGCCAGTTGGAGCGCTGCCGCGTTGGTCGCCGCACCGTCCTGGGCCGGCGGCTGGCCCGGCGGCTGGGCCTGGGCCTGCGCCTGGGCCGTGAGGGTCTTGCCGAGCTGTACCGAGGCCTGCTGCGCGGCCGCCTGGGAGATCGAGGAGGCCAGCGAGGAGGCCAGGCTGCCCACCCCGGGGTTGGTCAGGACGGTCATCGTGGGGCGGGCCGGCGGTTGCGGCCCTGCCGGGGCGCCCATGGCCGCCACGGCGGCGGTGAAGCCGGCCGGGACCTCCAGCGCGCCGGCGAGCTTGCCCGAGGACAGCTGATCATCGGCGCCCGCCCGGTCGAGCACCCGCCAGTCGATCTGCCCCTTCGGGTCCGGCGCGGTGGCGATGCCGGCGGTGATCTGCGCGCCGAGGTTCAGCTGCTGCCCGCCCACGGCGGCGCCCTCGTCGGAGTTGACCAGGCCGATCGGCAGCCGGTGCAGGTCGGCGCGCGGGTTGACGATGCCGCCCATGTAGAGCAGCGACAGCAGGAACGCCACCGTACCGATGATGATCGTCGGCACCATCCAGACCTTGGGGTTGCGCAGCACCTGCGAGGCCCGCACGCCGCCCTCAGGCCGGTTCGAAGTCATGGCTCTCCCGTGGACGTCGTTCGGTCGGCCCCCGCCCGAACGTAGCCGCCCGCCTCCACCCGGCCGTGGCGCCTCGCCCGTACCGCCCGCCGGGCCGACCCGGTCGGCCGGTGCCCGGGAGGAGCGGTGGGCGGGCCGGAATCAGGCATGGATCGGTAGCCGCAACCGGTTGCCCCTGGCGCACTGACTAAGCGCTTGCTTAGAATCGGCTCCGTCGTACGTCCACCCACCGGGAGCCGCCATGTTGTCCGCAGAGAACCGTCAGATCCGCCTCGCCCGGCGCCCGGTGGGCGAGGTCGGCCCCGAGGACTGGGAGCACGTCACCGAGGCGGCCGCGGCGCCCGGCGAGGGGCAGTTCGCCGGCCGCACCCGGTTCGTCTCGCTCGACCCGGCCATGCGCGGCTGGCTGGACGACCGCCCCTCCTACCTGCCGCCGGTCGGCCTCGGCGAGGTGATGCGGGCCGGCTCGGTGGTCGAGGTGACCGAGTCCAACCACCCGGGCTTCCGCATCGGCGACCTGGTCGCCGGCACCTTCGGCGTCCAGTCGCACGTGGTCTCCGACGGCAAGGGCACGCTGAAGATCGACGCGTCCGCCGCCTCGCCGTCGACCTTCCTCGGCGCGCTGGGCATGCCCGGCATGACGGCCTACTTCGGGCTGCTGGACGTCGGGGCGCTCAAGGAGGGCGAGACGGTCGTGGTCTCGGGCGCCGCGGGCGCCGTGGGCACCATGGCCGGCCAGATCGCCAAGGCGAAGGGCTGCCGGGTTGTCGGCATCGCCGGCGGGGCCGAGAAGTGCGCCCTGCTGACCGACGAACTCGGCTTCGACGCCGCCATCGACTACCGCACCGAGAACGTCAAGAAGGCGCTGCGCACCCATGCGCCGGACGGCATCGACGTCTACTTCGACAACGTCGGCGGCGAGATCCTGGACGCCGCCCTGGCCAACCTGGCGATGCGCGCCCGGGTGGTGATCTGCGGCGCCATCAGCCAGTACAACACCACCACGGGCGTCCAGGGCCCGTCGAACTACCTGTCGCTGCTGGTGTGCCGGGCCCGGATGGAGGGCTTCGTGGTCTTCGACTACGCGCCGCGCTTCACCGAGGCCGCCCGGGAGATCGGCGGCTGGATCGCCTCCGGGCGGATCAAGGTCCTGGAGCACGTGGTCAAGGGCACCGTCGACGACTTCCCGCAGACCCTGCAGATGCTCTTCCGCGGTGAGAACACCGGCAAGCTCGTCCTCGAACTGGTCTGACCGCTCCGCCCCCTCAGACGGTGAGCGGCCCGTCCGAGGGGGCGACCGGGGCCGGGAGGTCGGTACTGCCGCGCAGGTAGCGGTCGACGGCGGCGGCCGCCGCCCGGCCCTCGGCGACCGCCCAGACGATCAGCGACTGCCCGCGCCCGGCGTCGCCCGCGACGAACACACCGTCCGCCCCGGCCGCGAAGCCGTCGTCGCGGGTGAGCCGGCCCTGCCGGTCGGCGGCCAGGCCCAGTTGGCGGGCCAGGCCGCTCCTGCGCCCCGGACCGTTGAAGCCGAGGGCCAGCAGGGCCAGTTCGGCCGGGACGGTCCGCTCCGTCCCCGGCCGGGGGCGGCGGTCGCCGGGCCGCGCCTCGGCGAAGCGGACCGCCGCCAGCCGCCCGTCCGCGCCCGCCTCGAACCCCACCGTCGCCGCCGAGAACACCCGCGGCTCGGCCGCCGAGCCGCCGGCCTCCTCGTGCGAGGTCGTCACCCGGTACACCTTGGGGTGGACGGGCCAGGGCTGGCCGGGCGCGCGGCGTTCGGGCGGCCGCGGGTTGATGTCGAACTGGGTGACGGCGGCCGCCCGTTGGCGCAGCACCGTGCCCAGGCAGTCGGCGGCGGTGTCGCCGCCGCCGACGATCACCACGCTGCGCCCCTCGGCACTCAGCGGGGAGGCCGGGCAGTCGCCCTCGTCGACCCGGTTGGCCAGGGTCAGATAGGTGATCGCCTGGTGCACCCCGGGCAGCCGGCGGCCGGACACCGGGAGGTTCCGGCAGGCCGTGGCGCCGACCGCGACCACCAGCGCGTCGTGCCGGGCTCGCAGGCCGTCCGCGGACACGTCCCGCCCGACCGCCACCCCGGTGCGGAACCGGGTGCCCTCGGCCGCCATCTGGTCGATCCGCCGGTCCAGGCGGTGCTTCTCCAGCCGGAACGGAGGGATGCCGTACCGCAGCAGCCCACCGATTCGGTCGGCGCGCTCGTACACGGTCGTGGTGTGCCCCGCCCGGGTCAGCTGCTGGGCGGCGGCCAGGCCGGCCGGACCCGAGCCGACCACCGCCACCCGCAGGCCGCTCATCCGCTCCGGCGGCTGCGGCCGGTCGTACCCGTCCTCCCAGGCCCGGTCGGCGATCGCCAGCTCCACGTTCTTGATCGTCACGGCCTCGGCGTCGATCGCCAGCACGCAGGCGCTCTCGCAGGGGGCGGGGCAGAGCCGGCCGGTGAACTCGGGGAAGTTGTTGGTGGCCAGCAGCCGCGCGGCGGCCGCACCCCAGTCGTCATGGGCGACCAGGGTGTTCCAGTCGGGGATGACGTTGCCCAGCGGACAGGCGTGGTGGCAGAACGGCAGCCCGCAGTCCATGCAGCGGGCGGCCTGGGCGCCGATGACCGGCAGCAGCGCCCCCTCCCGGTAGACCTCGTGCCAGTCCCCCAGCCGCTCCTGCGGGGCCCGGCGCTCGCGCGCCCGGCGGGGCGTGGTGAAGAAGGCCATGCGGTCGGCCATGGAATCAGCCATCGCGGTCTCCGGCAGGGCGTGCCAAGGCGGGGCGGTGACGCCGCCGTACCGGGCCGGCCGGGCGCGCCGGCGGGTTGCGCGCGCCACCGTGCTGGCCACGGTACGCCTGCGAACCGCCCGGCGGGAGGGGGTGGGGGCCGCGGGCCCGCGCGCTACTCCCGTACCCGGCGGCGCCGATGGGGCCAGAGCGCCAGGCCGATGCCGCCGGCGGCGGCCGCCACCCCGAGCAGGGCGACCGGGCGCGACCACTCGCCCGCCGAGGACGGCGCGAAGGCCACCGGCAGGACCAGGACGGACGCGGCGACCGCGGCCACGGCGTGCGCCGGCCCGACCGTGCGGCGGTGCGCGCCGAAGGCATCGACCAGCAGCAGGTAGCCGGTCAGCAGGACGGCCACCGCCGCGGCCTGCCAGAGCGGCGGCTCGCCCGGCGCGGCGAGCAGCACCGCCCCGGCGGGCAGCACGGTGGCGCGGCCCGCCAGCAGCCGGGCGGGCCAGCCGACCGGACGGCGCGGCGTGTCCACCGGCGGCACGGCGGCCGCGGCGGCGAGGACGACGGCGGCCACCGCGGCGGCCGGCCCGAACCGGTCCACCGCGCTGCCGGGACTGCCCACGGGCCCGGCAGCGGCCAGCGCCAGGGCGGCGCCCGTGGCGCGCAGCACGGCGCGCTCCGCCCAGGGCATCGGCGGCACGCTCCCGGTACCCCTCGCGCTTCCGCCGGCCGGCTCCGCGTACCTCGGCTCCACGGTCCTCGGCTCCACGGTCCTCGGCTCCACCTTCCTCGGCCCCACGGTCGAGTTCGGACTCGCGGTCATCGGACTCCTCCCCCGATCCGGCGGCGCAGCAGGGGTGCGAGCGCCAGGTCGAGCGCCTCGCCGGGAATGTAGCGGGCCACCGGGATGCCCTTCATCCGCAGGGCCGAGCGCATCGCCTCGCGTTCGGCGTGCCAGAGCCGCAGGGCGAGCGCGTCGATCTCGTCGCCGGGCTCCACCGGCGGCTCGCCGGCGGGGATCTCCACCACCACCAGCGGATTGCCGCGGTCGCGGATCTGCCCGAGCACCTCCAGGATCCGCTGGTCGGCGAGCGAGGTGAACGCGTACACCAGCGCATGGCCGGGCAGTGCGGGCAGCGGGAGCCGCGGGAGGGCGGGGCCGCGGTGGCGGCGGTCCTGGCGGACCTCCAGCACGCTCTCCACCATCCGGTAGAACTGCCGGTCCCCGGTGCCGGCGGTCAGCCAGCGCAGCTTCCCGCCGACCGCGATCAGGCCGACCCGGTCGTGCCGGCGCAGGTAGGCGCGGGTCAGCCCGCCGGCCGCGCGCAGCGTCTCGTCCAGGCTGGACAGGCCGGTGGCGGTGTCCCGGAAGTCGGCCAGCGCGTCCAGCAGGATGACCGCGTCGGCGGCCCGCTCCGCCGCGAACTGGTTGATCTGGACGGCGTCGCGGCGGGTGGTCGACGGCCAGTGGATGCGCCGCTGGCGTTCGCCCGGCACGTGCGGGCGCACGCCGACCACCTCCACGCCGGTGCCTTCCTGGGCGGTGGTGTGCTCGCCGAGCCGTTCGGGCAGCCGGACCGGGATCGGGGTGAGCCGGGCGGCGCTGGGCACCGGGAAGACGTCCACCTCGCCGAGTTCGGTCCGCACCGTGCGACGGGTCAGGCCCCCGGCGTCGTAGACGTCGAGGTCGACGGCGCCCAGGGTCCACCGGCCCCAGCTCCGGGCGCGGAGGACGAGGTCCACCTCGGCCGCGCCGACGGTGAGCGCCTCCAGGGCCACGCCGGGGCCGAGCGCGATGGTCGGGTCGAGCGGGCCGATCCGCCCGTCGTGCCGGACGGTGATCCGCACGGTGATCGGCTCGCCCTCGAAGCAGCGGCGTGGTTCGGCCGTGCCGTCGGCGGTCAGCCGGGACGGCCTGCTGCGGCCCGGGGCGGCCAGCGCCAGCAGGACGGCGGGGCCGGCGGCCAGGGCGAGCAGCCAGGCGTGGCCGGTGACGAGCGCGGCAACGGACGCGACGGCGGCCACGGTGAGCAGGCGCAGGCTCTGCTCACCGACCCGCCAGTGCGGCGAGGGCGGGGTGCTCGGCAGGCCGGCCACGGTGGCCCGGGCGCTCCGGGCCAACAGGCGGGCGGTGACGCGGTCGTGCGCGCGGGCGGGGGGCCGTGCCGTGGTGGGGGCGGAGGGCTTGCGGTCGGTGCTCGCGGGCGCCGAGGCCAGCCGCCGCACGGGGCGGCGGCCGGGGCCGGCGGTCTGCGCGGCGAGCCGCCGGGCCCGCTCCCCGGCACGGTCTCCGGGCGGCCCGGCGGGGCCGGGGTCTCCGGCAGGCCGGTTGGCTCCGGCGGGTCCGGCGGGTCCGGCACGTCCCGTGCGTCCGGCAGGTCCAGTGGGTTCGGCCGGTGGCGCGGGGCTCACCGGGCGCCGCCCGGTATGCGGTCCGCGTCCCCGGCCGCGGCCCTCGGCAGGGTCTGCGGCGCGGGGACGGTGGCGACCAGCCGCGCCAGCACGTCGTCCGCCTCGATCTGGCGCACCCACAACTCCGGCTTGAGCGTGATGCGGTGGGCCAGGGCGGGCACGGCGAGCGCCTTGACGTCCTCCGGCGTGAGGTAGTCGCGGCCCTCCACCATCGCGCGGGCCCGGGCCAGCTGGATCAGCGCGAGACCGCCGCGGGGCGAGGCGCCGACCTGGATCTGCTGGTCGTTGCGGGTCGCGTCGACCAGCGCGACCACGTACTCGACCAGGTCGTCGTCCACCTCGACCTGCTCCACCGCCGCGCGCATGGCGAGCAGTTCGGCCGGGCTGCTGACCGTCTCCAGGACCGGCTCGGGCGCCGACCGGTCCAGCCGGGCCCGGAGCATCGCGGCCTCCAGCCCGGTGGACAGGTACCCCATCCGGACCCGGAGGAGGAAGCGGTCGAGCTGTGCCTCCGGCAGCGAGTAGGTGCCCTCGTACTCGATCGGGTTGGCGGTGGCGATCACCGCGAACGGCTGCGGCAGCCGGCGGGTGGCCCCGTCCACGGAGACCTGTCCCTCGGCCATCGCCTCCAGCAGCGCCGCCTGGGTCTTCGGCGGGGTGCGGTTGATCTCGTCGGCCAGCAGGAGCTGGGTGAAGAGCGGGCCGGGCTTGAACACCATCTCCCCGCTGCTCCGGTCGTAGAACGGTGCGCCGGTCACGTCCGAGGGCAGCAGGTCGGGGGTGAACTGGATCCGGCGGAAGTCCAGGCCGAGGGTGGTCGCGAAGGAGCGCGCCAGCAGGGTCTTGCCGAGCCCGGGCAGGTCCTCGATCAGCACGTGACCGCCGGCCAGCACGCCCAGCATCACCAGGCGGAGGGCCTCGGGCTTGCCCACCACGGCCCGTTCGATCTCCTCGACCACCGCGCGGGCGCGCTTGCCGGCCTCCTGCGGGGTCAGCACGGCGGCCGGCGCGGCCGGGGCCTCCGGGGTGGGCGCGGCGTCCGGGGCGGCGGGGGCCTGGGGAACGGCGGTCATGGCTCTCCTGAAGGGGGCTGCGGTTTCGGTGCCGTGGGGCTGCGGTTTCGGTGCCTTGGTGGGGTGGTGAGGTGCCGTGGGGTGGCGGTGCGGGGCCGGGCGGGCTCCTGGGCTACAGGGATTCGAGCCGGTCGACGAGGGCGAGCAGGACCGGCGCCGGAACGGTCTCCGCCGGGGCCGCGGCCTCCGGATCGATCCAGGGCCAGAGCCGGGGGCCGACCAGTTCGGCGGCCCGGTCGCGGTCGGCGGGGAGCGAGAGCCCGTGAGCCTCCGACAGCCGTGCGGCGTAAAGCCGTTGGAGCCGGCCGCGCAGCGGCCGGCCGTCGCCCTGCGGGTCGAGCCCATGGCGGATGGTCCAGCGCCAGTCGCCGAGCCCGGGCTCGTGCGCCTCCATCACCCGCGCGCGCTGCCGCAGGCCCTCCTCCCCGGACCCGGCGCCGGCGACGTACCGGCCGGTGACCAGTGCCACGACGGTCAGCAGGACCGCCCCGGCGCCGGCCGCGGGCGCGCCGCCGACCAGGGCGAGCACGATCTCCGCCAGGACGGCCACCGCGGTCGGCTCGATCAGGCTGTGCCGGACCGAGCCGGCCAGCTGCTGGTCACTGCTCACCGGCCGTCTCCTGTCCTGCCCTCGGCCGCGACGGGCCCGGACGGCTCCTCCACGCGGCTCGCCAGGTGGGCCGCGATGGCGTCCAGGGCCGTCTGCGCGCGGCGCACGTGGGCGTCGTCCATGGGGTGGGTCGAGTAGCGCGCCTCCCGGAACAGCTCGGTGAGCGCCTCCGCGTGGAAACGGTCCACGCGGTCGTCGGCCACCGCCCGCTCCAGCAGCTCGGCCGGGCTGTCACAGACGCGCCGGGACACTCCTGAGGCCGCCAACGAGCCCTCCATCGCGGCGTAGCAGGCGATCACCGCGGCCCGCGCGTCGTCACCGGTCAGCGCGCGGCGGCCGGTGGCCACGGCGGCCGCGAGAACGTCCTCGGGGCGCGGCGGAGCGGCGGGCAGCGACGACGCCGGCCCCTCCCGGCGCAGGCGCAGGCGCCGCAACCCCGAAACGAGGACCACCAGGAGCACGATCACCGCCGCGACGGCCAGCACGGCGAGCAGTACCAGGAACAGCACTCCGAACAGGCCCCCGGAACCCTCGTCGACGGCCATCGACGGCGGCGGTTCCGGCGAGGTGGAGACGGTCGGCAGCGGCTCCAGGGGCAACACGGGTGGATCGTCCGACCCGGAGGCCCGGGTGTGGAAGAGGTACATCAGCACCGGCACCGTGACCGCGGCCCCCGGCAGCAGCACGGAGGCGGCCTGCCGCAGCCGCTCGGCCCACGGCGTCGGCCCGTCCAGGTGGCGGACCTCCTCCCGGAACCGCACCGCGAACCGGCCGACGACGATCCCCCATCCGCCCGCGAGCAGCGCGACCAGCCCGGCGGATCCCACCGGCCCGATGGCCGGCGTCCCGAGCAGTCCCCCGTCCGGCCGCAGCGCCGCCGCGGCCACCAGCAGCCCGGCCGCCACCAGCACACTCGCCGGCCAGCTGGCGGACCCCCGCCCGGCGCGCTCCGGCGCGCCCGACGGCACTTCGTCGCTCATGCGACCCCCCGGTCCTCCGCAGCGCGGATGATCACGCGCGAGGTGCAGCGTCGCACACCAACTGTCGCGTTGTCATCCCCCGGGAGGCTGCCGGAGGACCGCGGCCGGCTGTGCCGCCGGACGAGGGTGATCGGCCTCGGGGTGATCGGCCTCGGGGCCGTCAGCCTCGGGGGAGGACGAGGGACTGGACGGCGGGGAGCTTGCGCCAGTCGCTGGAGACGATGCTCGCGTGGGCCCGGGCCAACTGCTCGGTGCGGGTGCGGGCCTGGTCGGCCGTCGGGTCGGTGGCGCTGATCGCGGGGGCGACGTTGTGGGCGTCGGTCATCGTCAGCAGATAGTGCCGGCTGTCGTACCAGGAGGTGTCCGTCCCGCCGGTGTACGCGGCGGCGTCGCCGTCGAAGACGACGAACCAGGGGCGGATCGCCGACTCCGCGTACTTGGTGCGGGGGTCGCCGGCGGCGGCGCCGTGGACGGCGGGGAACACCTGGGCGTCACCGATCCGGCCGGCCGCGGCGAGGTCGCGCAGGTGCCGCCCGTACTCGACGTCGGTGAGCAGGGTGTCGAAGGGGTTGCTCTCCTCGAGCGACCCGGGGATCACGTACACCAGCACCCGGCCGGCGAGCGCGGCACGGCTCGGCCAGTTGCCGGCGCGGGCGGCCTCGTCGGCGTTCGGGTAGCTGCCGCCGCCAGGCTTGGCGAGCAGGTCGGCGGGGCGGAAGACGGCGGGGCCGAGGTGCGCGGCTATCAGCGAGTCGAGCTGGGCGGGGCCCATGCCGCGGTTGGCGGCGAAGCCCGCCTTCAGCTCCAGCTTGACCACCAGCGGGCCGGCGGCGGGGTGGGCCCCGAGCCAGATCCGGACGTCGTCGAGGCAGGTCTCCAGGTTCTTGTTGGTGCCGCCGGTGTAGAGCTGCGCGGGCGTGGTGGCGGCTGCGCAGTTGTTGGCGTTGCCCAGCGGGTTGGAGTGGCTGACCTTCCACTCCTTGGTGACGGTGTCCGTCCACGCGTCGAGCTCGATCATGCCGGTGCCGGTGTCCAGGCCCTGGGCGAGGTGGCCGAACGCGGCCGGGTCGTAGGTGTTGTGGATCCCGACGGTGGTGGCCGAGCCGAAGGGCAGCTCGGCGGGCCCGCTCGCGCCGGCCGACGTGGCCGGCAGGAGGGCGGTGGCGGCCGCGGCGAGCAGACCGGTGGCGATGGTGCCGGCGAGGGCGCGGCGTGCGGTCACGATGACTTGTCCCCTTGTCAGAACGCGTACGGCGGTCGTCTGTGGACGATGCCGGACCTGAGCATCCCTCATGTGAAGGAGACACAACAACATCGTGACGGCCGCGGGACAACTCCGACCGGTCCCCACGCCCGGCCCGGCCCGCTGCCCGACGGCGCGGACCGGGCCGGGGCGTCACTCCGGGACGACGGCCACCTGCCGGGCGGCGTGCCGGACGTCGGACACCGGGTGCACGCGCAGCGTGCGCAGAGCGGCCCGCCACCCCTGCGACCAGTGGAACGCCGGGCCGAAGGCCTCGGCCAGAGCGGTGGCGAGGAGCCCCTCCGCGAGGCCGTCGCCGGCCGACAGCCGCCGCACCGCCTCCAGCATCGTGGCCTCGTCGACCCCTCGACTCCGGTTGTACGCATGGTTGTTGCACAGGTGGGTGGCGGTGGCGGCGGCCAGCGCGGGGTGGCCGTCCAAGGCGGCGGCCAGGGCACGGAGGGCGGCCACCAGCTCCGGCAGGTCGGCCCGCACGTCCAGCGCCCGGGTCATCGCCGAGAGCCGCGCCGGGAGGAGATCCGGCACGTCCGCGAGCAGGCCGGCCACGGCCGTGAGGACCTCAGGCCCGCTGACCGCCATCGTGACCAGGTGGTGCAGGCGCCGGAAGGCCGGCAGATCGCGATCGGCCTCGTCCGCCGGCTCCCCGGCCCGGACGACGCCCAGCAGTTCGGTGACGGTGCGGTGCAGCAGGCTGCCCGGAGCCGCGCCGCCGACCGGGTGCGGCAGGCCCGAGCCGGCCAGCGTGCCGATCACCCCGACGGCGTGGTGCCATCCGGAGCGGCTGCGGGTCAGGTCGGTGGCGACCCGCAGGACGGCCTCGGCGGCCTCCGGCGCGTACGCGGCCCAGAGCTCGAGCGCGGACAGCGCGCCGCCCGCGACGTCGTGGTCCGCGGCCTCGGCGAGGCCGGCCAACAGCCGGGTGTAGCGCGGACGGTGGGCGGCCGGGAGGTCCAGCGGACGGGCCGCGAGCAGGGCCCAACGCACCTGGGGCGCGCTGTTCCCCGCGGCCTCGTCCAGCAGCTCCCAGACCCCGGCGGCGGCCTGCGGGCCGGCGGCGAGCAGACCGAGCGCGCAGCGGACGACGGCGGCCTGCACATCCGGGTGCTGCTGCGGGGTGCGGTACGCGGTGGCGAGCAGGCCGGCCGCCTCGGCGGGCGGCAGGTGGCGCGCGGCGAGGCGGGCGGCCTCCTTGCGGCTGGTCACCTTCACGCCGGCGGTGGCGGTCAGCAGCGCGCCGAGCGGGCCGGAGAGCGCGGCCGCCGGGGTGCGGGCGGCGACGCGGTCGGCCGCGTACACGGCGACCCGGGCCCGGTCGCCGCCCGCATGCGCGAGCAGCACGGCGAGGTCCTCGGACGGCTCGTCCGTCCGCGCGAGGGCGGCGAGGGCCGCCTCGGCGAGCAGCACCTCCTCCGAGGCCGCGAAGTCCAGTGCGAGGGCGCGCCCCTGCTCGGGAACGGCGGCCGCCGAGGCGACGACGCCCGCCCGCTCCACCAGCGGCCGGCTCTCGTCCCCCGCCGCGTCGCGCGCCAGCCGGGCCGCCGCCGCCTGCTGCCGGGGCAGCCACCGGTCGGCGTACTCGAAGCCGGGCAGCGGCCGGCGGGCCCGGCCGGGCAGGAACCGGCCGTACGGCGGCTCCTCGGCGAGCAGGGTGTCCAGGAGATCGGTACGGCGGGCGGCCAGTGCCTCCCCGACGGCCGGCAGGACGGCGGCCGAGGGCTCCAACGCCAGCAGCTCCGCCACCCGTTCATCGCGGGTCGCCGGATCGGCGAGCCACCTCCAGGCGGCGGCGCGGAAGGCGTCGTCGTCGCCCTTGCGCAGCGCCTCGCCCAGCAGGTCCCGGAGCTCGGGCAGACGGTGCGCGCGCCGGCCGAGCGCGCCGTGGAGTGCGAACAGCAGGCCGTACTCGCCGTGGTCGGCGCCGGAGCGGAGCCACGGCCGCAGCGCGGCGACGACCAGCTCCTCCTGGCCGCGGCGCAGGGTGTGGACGAGCCCACCCAGGTCGACGCCGCCGGTTCGGCCCGCGAGCCGGCCGAGGGCGCGGGCCGCCCAGTCGAGGAGCTCCGGCTCCCCGGCGGCGGTGTGGTGGCGCAGGACGCCCAGCGCGAGGTCACGCAGCGCGTTGCGAGTGGCCCACGAGCAGTCGCGGGCCTGGACGGCCGCGAGGGCGATCCGGTCCAGCAGCGCGACGTCGGCCGCGGTGAACGGCGCACCCGGCACGGCGGCCAGGGCCTTCAGGGCCTGCGACCGGATCTGGTCCCGCTCGTTGCGCAGCCGGCCGTCCATCAGGACGAGCACCTCGTGCAGGGCGGCGTGGTCCCGGGCGTAGCCGGCGTTGGCGACGAGGTACGGCCACGCGGTCGCCCGGTCCTCCGGGTCGGAGGCCCGGACCGCCGCCTGGAGTTCGGGCCGGGCCTCGGCCACCGGCAGGTGCGCGAGCGCCGCCAGGACGTTGCCGATCCACCACTCCTCGGCCCGCCCTCTGGCCGCCGACTCCCGTGCCACGGCCGTGCGGCGGCCCCGCGGCAGAGCGGCCAGCAGGGGCTCCGCGACGGACGTCCCCTCCAGCGGTACCCCCGCCGTGACGGTGTCGAAGAACGCCTCCCGCCGGTGCGGCGGCATCGCCCGCAGCAGGGCCGCCAGGTGCTCCGGGCGCGTCAGCCACTCACGCGCGAGCCAGGTACGACGTCTGTCCGCCCGTCAACGCGGCGAGCGCCGCCAACCGCCGCTCGTACCGCCCCCGGCCGGCCAGTACGGCCAGCACGGCGGGCAGCTCCCCGCGCCCCGCGAGGGCGTGGGCGGCGCGGGCCAGGTGCCGCAGGCGGGCGGGGTGCGGGAGCGGATCGAGCTCGGCGAGGAGACGGTCGGCGGCGGGCTGGGCGGAGGCGGGTCCGTCGGTGGAGCGAGACATGGGGGTGATTCTGATGTAGCCGAACGCCTGGTCGCGAACGGTTTCCCGCACCACCGGCAGCCAGCGCTTCCGGCCCGCGCGGACCGACGCTCCCTGGCGGCCCGATAATGGCGTCATGATCGACAGGCAGTTGCGCGTGGTACTGGCCGAGGACTCGGTGATCCTCCGGGAGGGGATGGTCGAGTTGCTCGGCGCCCGTGGGTGCGAGGTGGTCGCTGCGGCCGGGACGGCGCCGGAGCTGCTCGCCGCCGTGGCCGAACACCGGCCCGATGTCGCGGTGGTGGACATCCGGATGCCGCCCACCCACACCGACGAGGGCATCCGCGCCGCCGTCGAGCTGCGCGCGACCCTACCGGAGGTCGGCATCCTGGTCTTCTCGCAGCACGTCGAGACCGCCTGGGCGTCCCGGCTGCTGGCGGGCGGCGCCGCCGGCGTCGGGTATCTGCTGAAGGAACGGGTCGCCCGGACCTCCGAGTTCGTGGACGCGCTGCGCCGGGTCGCGGACGGCGGGACGGCGCTGGACCCGGAGGTGGTGACCCGGCTGATGCGGGGCGGGCGGCGCAGCCGGGTGGACGCGTTGACACCGCGCGAGCGCGAGGTGCTGGAGCTGATGGCGCAGGGGCATTCCAACCGCTCGATCGCCGGGCGGTTGGTGGTGTCGGAGCGGGCGGTGGAGAAGCATGTCGCCGCCGTGTTCACCAAGTTCGACCTGCCGGCCACGGATGCTGACAACCGCCGGGTGAAGGCGGTGCTCACCTACCTCTCCGAGACGAGTGGCTGACGGTCGGTCACACACGGCTCGGGAGCACCGCGGTGACGACGGTGGGCCCGCCGGCCGGGCTCTCCACCCGGAGCACGCCGTCCACGGCGGCGAGCCGCTCACTGAGACCGGCCAGCCCGGTCCCGCCGTCGGGCCCGCCGGGCACGGCGCCGCCGCGGCCGTCGTCGCGCACCACCAGCCGGACCCGGCCGTCGGCGGCGGTGGCCGACAGCTCGGCCGTCCGGGCGCCGCTGTGCTTGGCGAGGTTGGTGAGCAGCTCGGCCGCGCAGAAGTAGACGGCCTGTTCGATCGCCGGGTCCGGCCGTTCGCGCAGGTCGAGGCGGACGGCGACCGGGACGGGCGAGGTGGCGGTCAGCCCGGGCAGGGCCTCGCCGAGGCCGCCGTCCAGCGCCACCGGGTGGATGCCCCGGGTGAGCCGGCGCAGTCCGGTGATGGTGTCGTCGGTCTGGCCGCGGGCGCGGTCGACCAGGGTGCGCAGGCGGGCGAGGTCGGGGCTCCCTGGTCCGGCGCCGGGAGCGAGCGCGTCGTCGGCCAGCGAGAGGGTGATGGCGAGGGCGACCAGCTGGGCCTGGGTGCCGTCGTGCAGGTCGCGTTCCAGGCGGCGCAGCCGGTCGGTGTTGTCGGCGAGGAGCGTGGCGCGGGCGGATTCGAGGGCGCGGACCCGCTGCTGGGCGCGGGGCGGCCCGAGGAGCAGCCGCGCGATGCTCCGGTTGGCCGAGCCGAGCGCGTGGTTGGCGAGCGGGACGGCGGCCAGGACGGCCAGGCCGAGCAGCACGGCGGCCGCGTCCAGCCAGCCGGCGGGCCGCTCCCCCGGCTCCAACAGCCGTACCCAGAGCGGGAACCCGAGCAGCCAGCCGCAGCCGAGCGGCAGGGCGACGGCGGCGGCGAAGCCGAGCAGTCCGAGCGGCAGGCGCAGCAGCAGGTAGAGCAGCGCCCGCCAGGCGACCGGGTCGGCCAGGACGGCGCGGCCGCGGGCGAACGCGCCGTCCGGCCTCGGCAGCGGGGGCGGCGGTTCCACGTACTCGCCCAGCAGCCGGCCGACCAGCCGGCGGTGGAGCCCGCCGAGGCCGCGCGCGCCGGCCAGCGCGGCGACCACGAACGGCAGGCCGAGCACGGTGAGCGAGAGCAGCGTCCCGGCGTAGAGGACGGCGAGCGCGTAGGCGCCGCCGAGGACGGCGGGCGGCAGGCCCGCGACGGCGAAGAGCAGCTCGCCGCCGCGGACCGTGAAGTACCGCCGCACGGGCCGTGCTCGCGCCTCGCCGCGATCGCCGCCACGCCGTCGCAGACCTCCGCGATCGCCTCGACCACCTCGACCACCTCGACCACCTCGATCGGAGGACCGCCCGTCAGCCACGCTCGCCACCGGCCAGTTCCGCGGCCGGGCCGGTGACAGCGCGCACGCCGGGGCCCAGGATGCCGGGGACGGTCAGCGCGGCCGCGCCGGCCACGATCCAGCCGCAAGCTGCCACCGGGACGGTCGGCGCGGCGGAGCCGGTGACGGCCGTGCTGAAGGCGGCCGAGGCGACGGCGGCGACCGCCGCACCCAGCAGCACGCCCACCGCCGTGGTGAGCACCGCCTCGACGGTGAGCATCCGCAGCAACTGGCGCCGGGTGGCGCCGACCAGCCGCAGCAGCGCGAACTCGCGGCGGCGGTCGGAGGTCAGGGCGACCAGGGTGTTGACGGTCGAGACGGCGGCGAAGCAGACCAGCATGGCCAGCTCGGCCTGGCGGAGCCAGACGTCGGTCGCGGAGGTCACGGAGGCGGCCGAGGCGGCGGCCCCGGGGAGGGCGCGGGTCGCCGCGTGCCCGGCGGTGCTTGTCATGATCGACATGGTGCCCGAGAGTCCGACCAGGAGCGCAACCGGCACCACGGCGGAGGAGAGCCGGTGCGCGTAGCCGCGCAGGTTGGCGTCGGCCAGCCAGCCCGAACGGGGCGCCGCCCACCGCACCGGCGCGCCCAGCACGGCAGCCAGGATGCGGGCCGCGAGCGGTCCCAGCAGGGCGACCGCGACCAGCAGCACCAGCGAGGCGAGCAGGGCCGCCTGCCCGGCCTTGTCGAGCTGGTCGGCCGGCCGGGTCGCCGCCAGCCGGAGCAGCAGCACGCCGCCGGTCAGGGCGCCGGCGCCGGCCAGCAGCCGCAGGGCGCCCGTCCGGCCGTGCTCGGTCGAACCGGCGGTGAGGGCGGCGGCCGGCGAGATCCGGGTGATCCGCCGGGCCGCGACGGCGGCCGCCGCCAGGCCGACGAGCAGGGCAGCGGCGAGCGCGACCAGCATCGGCAGCGGCGTGCCCGGCACCCGGACGGCGGGCGCGGCCATCCCCCGCTCCTGCAGGGCGGCGAGGAACCCGCGGGCGGCGAAGGCCCCCGCCACCCAGCCGGGCCCGGCCGCCAGCAGGGTGGTCACGACCACCTGGCCGCGTACCAGCCGGCGGACCTGCCGGGGTGTGGCCGCGATGGTCCGCAGGAGCGCCAGCTCCCGGTGCTGCTGGCGCAGCGCGAAGCCGAGCGCGTTGACCACCACGAAGAAGGCCACCAGTACGGCGATCTCGCCGAACGCGCCCGCGATCACCATCAGGCCCGGCCCGGTGGGCGCCCGGCGGGCGGCGGCCGGGGCGGTGACCTCGGCGGCGAAGAGCGAACCGAAGAGCGTCACCGTGGCGACGGCGAGGAAGAGCGCCATGGCCAGCCCGGCGAAGGCGGCGGGGCGGCGGCGGAGCTGGCCGAGCACGAGGGCCGGCACCGGGCGGCCGGTACGGGCGGTCGAGCGGCCGGCGCGGGAGGCCGGGGCCGGCGACGTACTCGGGGCGGACCGCGGATCCGGGGCGGTTCCAAGCTCCGGGACGGACCGCGGATCCGGGGCGGTACCGAGGTCCGAGGCGGTACCGAGGTCCGAGGCGGTACCCGAGGGCTGGGGCGTCATCGCGCTCACCCGCCCAGCCGGCTCAGCCGCTCGGCGACCGACGCCGCCGTCGGGTGGGCCAGTTCATCGACCAGCAGCCCGTCGGCGAGCAGCAGGACGCGGTCGGCGTAACCGGCTGCCACCGGGTCGTGGGTGACCATCACACAGGTCTGCCCGTCCCGGTCGACGCCGGAGCGCAGCAGGGCGAGGATCTCGTGACCGGTGGCGCGGTCGAGCGCGCCGGTGGGTTCGTCGGCGAAGAGCACGTCGGGGCGGGTGGCCAGCGCGCGGGCGATCGCGACGCGCTGCTGCTGGCCGCCGGAGAGCCTGCCCGGCCGGTCCCGTTCGCGGCCGGCCAGTCCGACCCGGGCGAGCGCGTTCTGCACGGCCGCGCGGTCGGGGCGGTTGCCGGCGAGCCGGCCGGGGAGTTCGACGTTCTGGGCGACCGTCATCGCGGGCATCAGGTTGAACGCCTGGAAGACGAACCCGACCCGGCTGCGCCGCAGTTCGGCCAGTTTGCGTTCGGGCAGCCGGGACACCTCGGTGGAGCCCCACCGGACGGTGCCGCGGGTGGGCCGGTCCATACCGGCGAGGCAGTGCAGCAGGGTGGTCTTGCCGGAGCCGGAGGGCCCCATCACTGCGGTGAAGGTCCCGGGTGCGAACGCCACCGACACCCCGCGCAGCGCCCGTACGACGGCGCCGCCCCTCCCGTACTCCCGGTGCAGGTCGTCGGCGCGGGCGGCGGGTTCCGCGACCACTGTCATTCTCGTCTCAGCCATGGCTCCATGCTGGCCGGGCCGGGCGCGGCGATCGATCGTGCTCGCCCCCGAATCGGAGGTTCGGTTTTCCGAACCTCCACCCGAACGCCCAGGCCGCGGAGGTGGTGGTGGCCGAGGGGGAGGTCCCGGCACCGCCACTGACACGCTTCCTTCCCCGTAGGATTGACGAGCCGTCAGGGTTTTCCATCCCCGCGCGGCCCGTGGATGGTCCGGTCGGTCTCGGCGATGGGGACGTCGTTGATGCTGGCCTCGCGGCGTCGCATCAGGCCGTCGGGGGCGAACTCCCACAGCTCGTTGCCGTGGCTGCGCCACCACTGGCCGTTGTCGTCGTGCCACTCGTACTGGAAGCGGACGGCGATGCGGTTGTCGGTGAAGGACCAGAGCTGCTTGCGCAGCGCGTACTCGTGCTCCCTGGCCCATTTGTCGGAGAGGAAGGCGGCGATCTCCTCCCGCCCGTTGACGAACCGGTCGCGGTTGCGCCAGACCGAATCGGGCGTGTAGGCGAGGGCCACGCGCTGCGGGTCGCGGGTGTTCCACGCGTCCTCGGCCGCCTGGACCTTGGCGGCCGCGGTCTCCGCGGTGAACGGCGGGAGCGGGGGGCGTGCGGATGACATCTGGGGCTCCATGGTGGGAGGGCGTTGCGGGGTCGGTCAGAGGACTTCGGGCGTGCCCGGCGGCAGCCGGCGCAGGCGGCCGGCCAGGTCGGGGGCGGCGAACGCCTCGGCGATGCGGGCCGGGTCCTCGACGAAGTGCTCCCAGGACTCGAAGTGCAGCGGGACCACCTGGCGGGCGCCGAGCGTGCGGGCCAGCTCGGCGCCTTCGGCCGCGCTCAGGGAGAAGGCGAGCTCCCCGGTGCCGGGGAAGTGCGCGTCGCCCAGGTGCAGGAAGGCCGTGTCGATGGCGAAGCGTTCGGCGATCCCGTCCAGGGCGGCGTGGCGCGTGGTGTCGCCCGAGAAGTAGAGCGTGCCGCCCTCGTACTCCACGACGAACCCGGTGACCGGGCCGGTGACCGGCTCGGTGCCAGCCGGACCGTGCCGGGCCGGGGTCGCGGTCACCGTGACGGTGGTCGCGCCCACGGTGACCGGCACGCTCTCCCATGGGGCGAGGCCGGTCGCCCGGCCGCCCAGCCGGGCGGCGGCCTCGGGGGTGGTGAGCACCGCGCCCGCCCGGCCGGCCACATCCCGGCCGGTGCGGTCGAGGTTGTCGGCGTGCTGGTCGTGGGAGAGCAGGACCAGGTCGACGGGCGGCAGTTGCCCGGCGCCGAGCGCCGCGCCGGCGGTGCGGCGCAGCGGGCGGGCGGCCGGGTAGTCGCCCGGGTCCTGGTCGAGGGCGGGGTCGGTGAGGATCGTCAGGTCGCCGATGCGCAGCAGGATGGTGGCGGTGCCGAGGTAGGTGGCGGTGACCGGGGTAACGGTGTCCGGCGTTGCGGTGACCGGGGTGGCCATGGCGGACGCTCCTTCGACGGAGGTGGTGGGGTGAGTGAGGCTGGAGGCCGGGTCAGCGCGCGGCGGCGGCGTCGATCTTGACCTGCAGCGCCCGCAGCAGGTCCTGGAGCAGCCCGATGGTGGTCTCGTCGGTGAGGTTGCCTTCCCCGTCGAAGCGCTCGTGCGAGCGGAAGGCGATGACCTCGGGCTTGACCACGACGTCGCTGTCGGTCCAGACGAAGACCTGGCGCAGTGCCAGCTGGGCGCGGACGCTGCCGAAGTTGGTCGGGGCGGCGCCGAGGATCGCGGTGGGCTTGCGGTGCAGCGGCAGGCCCTCGGTCTTGGTCCAGTCGGTGCTCAGCCAGTCGAGGGCGTTCTTGAGGACGCCGGGGATGGAGTAGTTGAACTCCGGCGTGGCGATCAGCAGGCCGTCGGCGGCCTGGACGCGGCGGCGCAGGTCGTTGACGATGGCCGGCCGTTTCTCGGGGGTGTCGAGGTCCTGGTCGTACGCGGGGATGTCGCGCAGGCCGTCGTAGATCTCGATGTCCTGGCCGCCGGGGTTGAACTTCTGGGCGGCGCGCAGCAGCTGGGTGTTGTGCGAGTCGGCGCGCAGCGAGCCGGAGATGGCGAAGATCTTGGCGGTGGCCATGGTGGGACTCCTTCAGGAGGGTGACGGGGGAGGGAAGTTGTCGGACCGTCCGGTAGGCCGGGCGGCTTCGACTCCGAGAAAACTAAACCGCTCAGTTCATTATGTCAACCGAACGGTTCAGTCTTGACACTGAACTGAATCGTATAGTTCATTCGAGCCATGACCACATCGAGCGCCACCGCCGCCACCGCCATCGCCACGACCGCCGTCACCGCCCCCGGCACCACGCGGTCCACCGTCCGCGTCGTCCGCCCCGTGCACACCTACGAGGGCGCGGGCTTCCCGGTCCGCCGCCCCTTCCCCACCGCCGACCTGCCCTTCCTCGACCCGTTCCTGATGGTCGACCAGGTCGGCCCGGTCGAGCTCGGGCCGGGCGAGGCCAAGGGCGCTCCCCCGCACCCGCACCGCGGCTTCGAGACCATCCAGTACGTCATCGCCGGCGACATCGCGAACGCCGACTCCCGCGGCCACCGCGCCGTCGTCCGGGGCGGCGGCGTGCAGTGGCTCACCGCCGGCTCCGGGATCGTCCACGAGGCCCTGCCCACCGAGGAGTTCCTCGCCGAGGGCGGCCTCCAGCACATGCTGCAGATCTGGGTGAACCTGCCGGCCCGGCTCAAGTCCGTCCCGCCGCGCAGCCAGAACGCCGAGGCCGGAGACCTCCCCGTGGTCACCACGGACGACGGCGCCGAGCTCACGGTCATCGCCGGCAGCACCCACGGCGTCACCGGCCCGTTCGCGACCCACACGCCCGTCCTGGTCGTGCACGCCCGCCTCGCGCCCGGCACCCGGGCCGAATTCACCGCACCCGCCGGGCACAACGCCATGCTGTACGTGCTGTCCGGCGAGGCCGCCACGCCCGACGCGCAGCTCCCGGACGGCCACCTCGCGGTACTCGCGCAGGACGGCGAGCGGTTCACGGTCGAGGCCCGGGGCGGGGCGGCCGAGGTCCTGGTCCTGGCCGGTGAGCCGATCGGCGAGCCGGTGGCCCGCAGCGGCCCGTTCGTGATGAACACCGCCGCCGAGCTGCGCCAGGCCCAGCAGGACTTCAGCCTCGGCCTGATGGGGCGGCTCCCCTGTTGAGCCCGGACCGACCGCCCGGCACGTCCGCTTCGCCGCCTTTGCGAACCAAACCGTTCAGTTCATATACTGAGAAACCCCCACTCCGGACCAGAACGCAAGAGGACACCGCCATGGGCGTCGACACAGCAGGCACGGCTGACGCGACGGACGAATACGGCATCCCGATCATCCCGGACCCCACCGACGCCGCCCAGCGCAAGCGCCAGGCCATCATCGACTCGGCGCTCACCGAGTTCCTGGGCGCGGGCTACTCGGCCGCCTCCATGGACGCGATCACCAACCGCTCCGGCGTCTCCAAGGCGACCATCTACAAGCACTTCGGCAGCAAGGAACGCCTGTTCCTGGCCGTCATCGGCGGCATCCTGCCCCGCACCTACGCCGGGCTCGAATCCTGTACCTCCACCATCGTCGAGGCCCCCGACCTGCGGGCCGCACTGATCGACCTCACCACCGCCTGGGCCCGCATCCTGCTGCGCCCCGACATCATGTCGCTGCGCCGGCTGGTCATCGGCGAGACGGAGCGCTTCCCCCAGCTGGGCCAGCTCTGGTACCGGGTCAGCTACGACATGATCAACGGCCCGCTGACCGAGGCCTTCACCGAACTGGACCGGCTCGGCAGACTGGACACCCCCGAACCCGAGCTCGCCGTCCAGCAGCTCGTGGCCGCGACCCTCGGCGTCCCCCAGCTGATGGCCACCTTCGCCCCCGACACCACCCTCGACGAGGCGGACCTCGCCCACCTGATCACCTCCGGCGTCGACCTCCTGCTCGCCCGCTACGAGCGCTGAGCGGGCCGGCAGACCGTACACCGGGCCCAGGCCCTTCAGAACGCGGCGATCGACGCCGGCGCGCGCTCGGCACGGCTGAGCGCGCGCAGCACATCGGTGGCACCGTGCCGCCGGGTCGCCAGCCGGGCCAGCAGGGCGATCACCGTGTCGGCGGCGTCCCGAGTCAGTGCGGGTGTCGGGAGCCCCACACCGACCGCGAGGTCGTCGCTGTGGACGGCGAGCTCCATCAGCCGGGTGGTGACGAAGTCGTCCAGAGTCAGCGCGTACTGCCCCCAGACGGGCAGGTGGATGGTGCGGTCCGGCACCCCCGGCAGGGTCGCACGCAGCTCCCGGACGGTGTCCGCCGCACGAGCGGACAGTGCCGCCGGCCCGGCGGCCGCCGCCTCCCGGGCTCCCTGCCGGATCCGCAGGTTGACGGGGGCGTCCGGGCCGGCGCCGATCCACTGCACCCGGCCGTAGTAGTCGGCGAGCGGGATCACCGGCAGCCCGGAGACCGGGTGGGACAGCGCCTCGGGAATGAAGAAGATCTGCCAGGCCAGATGCCCGGCCAGCCCCGCCACACCGAACTCCCGCAGCGCACCCGGCTCATCCCAGCGCGCCGCCACCTCCGGAGCCGCCAGCAGTTCGGCGGCCGAGGCCGCGGTGTCGAGGTAGCTCGCGACGATGCTTCTCACAGTTTCTCCTCCTGAGTCGGCCAGGGCGTGCGGAGGGTCCGCGCCGGCCCTGGCAGAAATTGACTCCGCATCCGGGAATGAATGCTGGAGATCTAACCTTTACCAATGTGAGTATCAGTTAGAACCGATGGCAGGAGAACGTAGCATGACCGAGGTACGCCACACCACCGTCAACATCCAGGGCCGGCCGGTCTTCTACCGGGAGGCGGGCGATCCGGCCAACCCGACGCTGGTCCTTCTGCACGGCTTCCCCAGCAGCTCGGCGATGTTCCGCAACCTGCTGCGCGAGCTGGGCGACACCTACCACCTGATCGCGCCCGACCACCTCGGGTTCGGCCAGTCCGCGGCGCCGTCCGTCGACGAGTTCGAGTACAGCTTCGACAACCTCACCGAGTACACCCTGGCGCTGCTCGACACCCTGGGGATCGACCGGTTCGCCCTCTACATCCACGACTACGGCGCCCCGATCGGGCTGCGCATCGCCTCCCGGCACCCCGAGCGCGTGACCGCCCTCATCACCCAGAGCGGCAATGCCTACCTGGAGGGCTTCACCCCGTTCTGGGACCTCCTCTTCGCGCACGCCAAGGACCGGTCCACGCACGAGCCGGCCGTCCGACAGTTGCTCGAAGCCGACGCCACCCGGTGGCAGTACACCCACGGCGTCCCCGCCGACCGGACCGACCGGATCAGCCCCGACACCTGGACGCTCGACCAGGCCTACCTCGACCGTCCCGGCAACATGGAGATCCAGCTCCAGCTCTTCTGGGACTACCAGTTCAACCTCGACGGCTACCCCGACTTCCAGCGCTACTTCGCCGAGCACCGCCCACCGGTCCTGATCGCCTGGGGCGAGCACGACGAGATCTTCGGCGCCGCCGGCGCCCGCGCCTTCCTCCGCGACCTCCCCGACGCCGAACTTCACCTCCTCGACGCCGGCCACTTCGCCCTGGAGACCCACGGCCCCGAAATCGCCGCCCTCATCCGCGACTTCCTCGGCCGCACATTCACCTGACAGGCAGCCCCGGCCCGACCGGCAGGCCGTTCGCCGACCGGCGGGCCGGGGCTGGTCCCGCCCGGCGCGCCGCCACGCATCCACCTCGGCGCGCCCCGAGGCCGGAGGGGGCGGCCCCGCGATAGGAATGGCACCCGGGGGCCGGTCCGAGGTGGAGGCGCGAGCACGGTGAACCAGCGAGTCGATGCACAACTTCGGAGACTGCGAACCGAGTTGGCGCCGGGTGACACACCACCCACACTGGTCGCGGACGTCGCGTCCGGCCGCGCGCCGCTCGGCGCGCTCGCCGAACTGGCCGCCCAGCAGCAGCGGATCATCAGCTCCGACCGCCGCAGTCTGCTACTGCTCGCCACCCGGTGCGCCGACCGGCCCCTCGGCGCCTGGTTCGCCACCCTCGCCGAGGGCGAGAGCGCCGCGCTGCGCAGCCTGCCCGCACTCGCCGCCGCCTGCGGGCCCGACCCGGACCAGGCCGCCGACCACCCGCCACTGGCCGGCTGCCAGGCCTACCCGGCCTACCTGGCCTGGCTCGCGCTCAACGGCCGGCCCGACGCCGTCGCGGCCGCACTGGTCGCCAACTTCGCCGCCTGGGGCGGCTACTGCGCGGTCGTCGCGCAGGCGCTGCGCCGCCACTACGGCTACTCCGACGAGGCCTGCGCCTTCTTCGACTTCTTCGCCCAGCCCGCGACGGAGCTGGAGCAGCAGGCCGCCGACGCGCTCGGACCTGGCCGACTGGACGAGCCGACCCTGGCCGCCGCGCGCGAGTACGGGCTGCTGCTCCAGTCCTACGAGCACCTGTTCTGGGACACCCTGGGCGTGCTCGACCCCTGACGTCCGGGCCGCCCTCCCGGACGACCCGTCCCGCCTCAGGCCTGCCAGTGCGGCTTGCCGCTGACCATCCGGCAGTAGATCACCCGGCCGCTCGCGTCGTGCGTGCTCTTCCCCAGGTCGGCGTTGCGGCAGAACTGCCCGGCCTCGTAGCAGTTTCCGGCAGCCGACCGGATCTCGCAGCCGCCGCCGGCCGCCGCCGCGGTGTGCTCCGGCTGCGGGTCGGTCGGCGGCTGCGCGGTGGTCACCTTCGGCTGCGGGGCGGCCGTGGGCGCCGGCGGCTGCGACGGGGCGACGGGCGGCGCCGAGGGCGCGGCGGCGGCCGGAGGCGTGACCGGCGGGGCGGACGCGGTCGGGGCCGTCGCCGTGGGGGTGGCCGGCGGCGGGGGCGCCGCGGTGGTGGCGGGGGCGGTCGGCGTGGCCGACGCCGTGGCATCGCCGCCGGCGGCCGACGGGTCCCAACCGGTCAGTGCCAGACCGACGGTGAGGACGAGTCCGGCGAATCCGGCCAGACCGGCCCGGCGACGCCCGGATATCCGTGAAGCCATGGAGGAGAACGCTCCGTTCTGCGGGCTGGCGACCGTCCTGCTGGCCGGCGGAAACTCGGACGGAGCGGTGACCCCGGCCTCCGCGGGCACCGAGTCACCCTCGCAGAAGACCGCGGCCACCCCCAGCGGCCCCGCCTCACCGGCGCCGACCACAGCGGCACCCACCACGGCCCGGCCGCAGCCGTCGGCCACCACCACCCGTCCCAAGCCGTCCGGCAGCACGACCTCGGCCGCGGCGTCCGCCTCGGGCCAACCCGCACCCCACGTCCCGTCCCTCCGGCCCGTCCCCCGGCCCACATCCCGGCCGGACATTTCCACCCTAAGCGGATGCCACCCGCTCCGACCAGCGGAAACAACGGGCCATCAGCCGACCGGAGCGGTGACGCGCCGAACCGAGCAGGGCGGGCAGGGCGGGCGGGCGCCGCCCGGCTACTCGACCTCCCCCCCGGCCGGAGAGGCCGCGGCGATCACGATGAGCAGCGGCACCAGGGTCAGGAAGAACAGCGCTGCGAAGGCGAGTGACCGGTGGAACAGCTCGATCTCGCGGCCGCGCCGGCGGATCCGTCGGGACACGGTCCGCAGCCGGTTCCGGGTCGTTCGCTCGGGGACTGCCATGGGTGGTTCAGGGGCGGAAGAGGACCTTGCCGGCGCCGTCCGCCTTCTGCTGGAACATCTCGTAGGCAGCCGGTGCCTCGTCCAGGGGCAGGTGGTGGGTGGCGAAGGCGTCGACGCCGAGCGGGTCGTCGTCGGTCAGCAGGGGCAGCAGGTCGTCCACCCAGCGCCGGACGTTGGCCTGACCCATGCGCAGCTGGATCTGCTTGTCGAAGAGGGTGAGCATGGGCAGGGGGTCGGCCATGCCGCCGTAGACGCCGGACAGCGAGATGGTGCCGCCACGGCGGACGATGTCGATGGCCAGGTGGAGGGCGTGAAGGCGGTCGATGCCGGCGCGGAGCATGAGGCGCCGCGCGACGGCGTCGGGGAGCAGGGTTTCGTGGCCAGCGTGGTCGAAGCCGCGGCCCGTGCCGACCTGGACGTCCTGCTCTCCCCCTCCGGGGGCGACCACGACCGGTCGTTCGAGCGCCTCCTGTCCGGAGGGCGCGTCGACGGGGTGATCCTCATGGAGATCCGCCTGGAGGACTCCCGGGTCCGCAGACTTCAGCAGGCCGGGCTGCCGTTCGTCGGGATCGGACACACGGCCCGCGCCCACGAGATGTGCTGGATCGATGTCGACTACACCACCGTGATCAACCAGTGCGTCCACCACCTCGCGGATCTGGGCCACACCCGGATCGCGTTGATCAACCGTTCCGTCGAACTCATGGCAGCCGGCTACGGACCGGGCCACCGGGCTCGCGACGGCTTCACCGCGGCCGTCACGCTGCGCGGCATCCAGGGCATCGACCTGGAGTGCGGGGACGACGCGGCCGCCGGACTGGAATGCGCCACCCGGCTCCTGCGCGACCACCCCGACATCACCGCGGTCGCGACGATCAACGAAGCCGCGCTGCCCGGCTTCCAGCGGGGCCTGGAGGAGGCCGGCCGAACGGTACCGAGGGACTTCTCCATCACCGGCGTCGTCGGCCGGACCTGGGCCGAGGAGTTCCGCCCCCCGCTCACCGCCGCGGACGTACCGGCGCAGGACATCGGTACCAGGGCCATGGACCTACTGCTCGAACGCATGGCCGACCCCACCGCCCCCCTCCGCAACATCCTGCTGACCCCGCCGGTCTCCCTGCGCGGCAGTACCGGCCCCGCGCCGTCCGCGCAGCCCGGTGGCGGCTGCTGACCCCGGTCATCGCCGTGGGCAACATGTCGCTGACGGCGCACGTCGGGCACTTCGTGGCCTCCATGGCACTGAGCATGCCGCTCGGCGACAGCGGTCCGGCACCGGGTGCCCAGGAACCGGACGCGATCCGCGACGCCTCCCTCAGCCAGGCCGCTGCGTTGATGCACGTCAGCAACACCGCGCTGTGGCTGAGCGAGCACCTGCGTACGGGAGAAGCCCTCCCGTGGACATGAAGGCCGAGGAGTGACGGGTGGTTCCCGCCGTGCCGGCGACCGGCCGGCGGAGCGGGACGGTGCCGGCCCGGCGGTGCCGCCGGTACGGCCGAGCTCCGAACCGGTACCGGTGATCAGGCCGCGACGAGCTCCTGCTCGCGCTCCGGCGTTCCGGCCCTCGGTTTCCTGTTCGGCAGCGAGAGCCGGAAGACCTTGCGCCACGCGGAGAACACCTGCTTCGGCAGCGGCCCGGTGACGTACTCCAGCTCGTACTTCTCGAACAGCGCGCGCACCTTCACCGCGACCTCGGCGTAGCGGTTGCTCGGCAGGTCGGGGAACAGGTGGTGCTCGATCTGGTGCGACAGGTTGCCGGTCATGAAGTGCATGGCCCTGCTGCCACTGATGTTCGCCGACCCCATCATCTGGCGCAGGTACCACTGGCCGCGCGTCTCGCCCTCGATCGACTGGCGCTCGAAGACCTGCACGCCCTCGGGGAAGTGCCCGCACATGATCACCGAGTGGGTCCAGACGTTGCGGACCAGGTTCGCGGTGAAGGTGGCGGCGAGCGTGGTGAGGAAGGACGGGCCCGACAGCAGCGGGTGGATCACGTAGTCCTTGAGCACCTGCTTGCGGATCTTGCGGCCCACGGCCCTGGCCCGCGCGCGGAACTCCGGGTCCTTGCGGCGGCGCTTGCGCAGGTTCTTGCCGAGCTCCAGGTCGTACGCGGCGATGCCGTACTCGAAGAAGCAGGCGTTGACGAAGTTCCACAGCGGCTGGCCGAGGTGGAACGGGTGCCACTTCTGGTCCTCGTCGACGCGCATGATGCCGTAGCCGAGGTCGTTGTCCTTGCCGATCACGTTGGTGTACGTGTGGTGCAGCTCGTTGTGCGAGTGCTTCCACTGATTGGACGGCGCGACGTGGTCCCACTCCCAGGTGGTGGAGTGGATCTTCGGGTCCCGCATCCAGTCCCACTGGCCGTGCAGGACGTTGTGGCCGATCTCCATGTTGTCCATGATCTTCGCCACGGACAGACCGGCGGTGCCGAGCAGCCACGCGGGCGGGAAGATCGAGAACAGCAGCACGCCCCTGCTGACCAGCTCGATCTTGCGCTGCGCCGAGATGACCGTACGGATGTAGGCGGCGTCCTTCTCGCCACGGCCGGCGATCACCTCGTCGCGGATCGCGTCCAGCTCGCGGCCGAGCTCCTCGATCTGCTCCGCGGTCAGGTGGGCGGTGGGGTCGATGGCGGTCAAAGTGCTTCTACCGTTCGATGTCGCAGGGGCCCGCCGCGGCGGACACGCAGGTCTGGATGAGGACGCCCGGCTCGGCCTCGGTGATCT
Source organism: Kitasatospora sp. NPDC041988 (assembly GCF_055588525.1). Taxonomy (NCBI): domain Bacteria; kingdom Bacillati; phylum Actinomycetota; class Actinomycetes; order Kitasatosporales; family Streptomycetaceae; genus Kitasatospora; species Kitasatospora sp. NPDC041988. The sequence continues at coordinate 346,285 of NZ_JBVJCO010000001.1, read as the reverse complement.
CGCCGGTTCGCAGGTCGCGGACGGCGCCCGCCTTGAGCGGCGTGACGCAGCCGAAGCAGATGCCCATGCGGCACCCGGAGGGCATGAGCACGCCGGCCTCCTCGCCGATGTCCAGCAACGGCGTGGCGCCGTCCGCGTCGACGGTCCTGCCGGTGGCGCTGAACGTGACCTCGCCGGCGTCGCCGGCGACGACGGTGCTCGGGCGGAAGCGCTCGGTGTGCAGGCGCTCGTGGACGCCGTGCTCGTTCCAGTGCTTCTCTGCGGCGTCGAGCAGGCCCGCGGGACCGCAGGCCCAGGTCTCGCGCTCGGCCCAGTCGGGCACGAGTCCGTCGAGACGGGCGATGTCGAGCCTGCCGTCCGTGTCGGTGTGCACCTCGATGAGGCGCAGTCTCCCGTCCGCGACCAGGCCGTGCAGTTCGGTGCGGAAGAGCACGTCCTGCGGCTGTGGCGCGAGGTGGACCATGACGACGTCGTCGAACTCGGTGTCGCGCAGCATGCCCATCACGGGCGTGATGCCGCTGCCGGCCGTCAGGTAGAGCACCTTGGCGGGCGTGGCCCGCGGCAGTACGAAGTCACCGGACGCCTGGTCGAGCTGGATCAGCGTGCCCGGTGTCGCCCTGCGGACCAGGTGGTTGCTGACCTTGCCGTCCGGGATGGCCTTCACGGTGATCGTGACGCGGCCGTCCTGGCGGTCTGTCGGCGAGGTGATCGAGTAGGCACGCCACAGGCGCCTCCCGTCGACATCGACCCCGATCCGCAGGTACTGACCGGCCGTGTGGCCGCGCCAGCCCCGTCCCGGCCTGATCACGATGGTCGCGGCGTCGCCCGTCTCAGGGTGCACGGCCTCGATGCGCCCCCGCAGGTCGGCGCCGGTACGCAGCGGGCTGACCAGGTCGAGGTAGTCCGAGGGCAGCAGCGGCGTTGTGACCATCTCCAGCAGTTTCCACGCCCTGCTGCGGAGTGTTGCACGCGTCATGACTCCAGCTTGCGGCGCCTCGGGGCGTAAAGTCCTGACCGTAGGACGTGAAACTGATCGGCTGAATTGTTCGCAGGAAACAAAAACGTGAGCCATGCAATCCGGAAGGCCGGCGAATTGGCCCTGGATGAGACGACGGTCACAGCACTTCGGGCCGCGCTGACGACCACCGCCGACGAGGTCGTCCAGGCGATCATCGACGAGGTCCCTCCCTACGCCAATGCCCTTTCGGGCCCCATGGGCGGCACCATCCGCCGGGCCGTCCGCACTGCTCTGGGGAACTACCTGGACCTGGCGAGCGGGAACGACACAGGCGGCGACGCCGGTGACGCGGCCTACGAGCTGGGTCGCGGCGAGGTTCGCGACGGCCGTTCGATGGACGCCCTGCTCAGCGCCTACCGTGTCGGCGCCCGCGTGGCCTGGCGATGCCTGGCGGCGGGTGCCGTACCCGCAGGTCTGCCCGCCGCCGAGGTCGCCAAGTTCGCCGAGCTGACCTTCGCCTACATCGACGAGCTCTCCGCCGCGAGCGCCGCGGGCCACGCCGACGAACTGGCCGCCCGGGGCAGGGCCCACGAGCGCCATCTTGAACACCTGGCCCGCGACCTCCTCGCCGGCGCGAACCCGGACGTGGTGATGGCCTCTGCTCAACGGGCCGGATGGCAGCCTCCGGTTTCGCTGACCGTGGTCCTGCTGCCCGCGGTCCAGGCCCGGCCTGCCTACCGCGCGCTCGAGCCGAGCACCCTGGTCCTCGACGATCTGCCGGACGCCACCGGTGTGCTGCTCGTCCCCGATGCCGACCGGTCGCGTCTCCTGCGGCAGCTGACCGACCGCACCGCCGTGGTCGGCCCGGCCCGGCCGTGGACTCGTGCGTCCGCCTCGTACGCACGAGCCGTACGCGCGCGTTCCCTCTCCGCTGACATCCGGGACACCGAGGACCACCTGCCCGAGCTGGTGCTGAGCGCCGACGCGGACGCGTTCGCAGACCTGCGTGCCCGAGCCCTCGCACCGTTGCGGACCTTGCCCGACGCGACGGCGCAGCGGCTGGAGGAAACGCTCCGGGCGTGGCTGCTGCACCAGGGCAGGCGGGAGGAGGTGGCGGCGGCGTTGTTCGTCCATCCCCAGACAGTCCGATACCGGATGTCGCAGCTGCGGGAGCTGTTTCCGGATCTGGCGTCGCCCCACCGGGTCCTTGAGCTGACACTGGCCGTGGGTCTTCGGGTCAGCTGACGCGCTGCTTCCGACCATCCAGCGGGCCCCTCGCGAAAGTACTTTCCAAAATGGAAAGTAGATGCCACCCCCTGGAGGTAGTTGCCGCATCAAGGGGGAACCATGGACCGCCCGCTTACGCCCGCCGAGGCGCTCGAACTCGCCAACCGGGCCACCGCCACCGCTTCCCGCCCCGTACCGCCGCCCGACTGGTACGGGCCCGCGATCGGGGCGGTCTTCCTGGTGCAGGAGATCGCATAGCCTCGAAGAACCGTCCGATCCCCAGCCCCGCGTGAAGGTCCGGCAGGTTGGGCCAGGCATCCGACACCACCGCCATCCGCACGCCCCGGCGGCTGAGCTCTTCCAGGGTGCCCACGACCTCCGGGCAGGTCTCCAGGAGCGTGGCCGCCGGGACCTCGCGGCACAAGTCGGCGAGGAGCTCCGAGGACGGTTCCACCCCGACGTGACGAAGCATCAGCCGGTGGTAGTCGTCGGGCGCGGGCTCGGGCGACGAGGCGGCGAGGAGTCGGTCGCCCGCGGCGACGGCTGCCGCGAACTGTTCCGACGTGATCGAAGGTACGTGGGCGAGAACGGTCTGCTCGAAGTCCGCCCGCGGGTTCCACCGGCCGCCGATCGGCTGCATCAGCACGCCGCCCGAGTCGAAGAGAACGGCGCGGAGGTCCTCCGGAGGACGGGGTCGTGTCGTCATCGGATGCCTCCGTGTGTCAGCCGGGCCGTGACGTCGGCACCTTCCCGTACGAAGACCGGGATGCGCTCCAGCGGGGCCTCGGCGTCGAGCGTCGTTCCGCCTTCCAGCACGCGGCCGGTGGCCGGGTCGCGCCAGCGGGTGCCGGACGGCAGGTACACCCGACGGGCCCGGACACCGGCCTCGTACACGGGGGCCACCAGCAGGTCGGGGCCGAGCAGGTACTGGTCGTCCACCTCCCAGGCGTGTCCGTCCTCGGGGAAGTCGAAGAACAGCGGACGCATGGGCGGGGCGCCGGTGCGGTGGGCGGCCTCGGACAGGCCGTGCAGGTACGGGCGCAGGCGCTCGCGCAGCGACAGGTGGTCACGGAGGATGCCGTACGCCTGCTCCCCGTACGACCAGATCTCGTTCGGCCCGCCGGTCATGTCCGTGGCGAAGGCGGGGTGGTTGGGCTCGCGGTCCCCGTGCAGCCGCATGACGGGGCTGAAGGTGCCGTACTGGAACCACCGGATCAGCAGCTCACGGTACGCCGGGTCGTCCGGGTCGCCGCCGAAGAAGCCTCCGATGTCCGTGTTCCACCAGGGGATGCCGCTCATCGCGACGTTCAGTCCGGCCCTGATCTGGCGCCCGAGGGAGTCGAAGGTCGTGGGGATGTCGCCGGACCACAGCAGGGCCCCGTACTTCTGGCTGCCCGCCCACGCCGAGCGGGCCAGCGACAGCGGCCGGTCCTCACCCTCCGCGCGCAGGCCGTCGGCCACCGCGCGGGCGTGCTCCAGCGGGTAGAGGTTCGCGGCCTCGGCGGCCGGCCCTGCCGCGTAGACGGCGCGCTCGGCGAGGCCCGGGGGCACGTCGGGTTCGCAGGCGTCCAGCCAGAAGCACGCCACGCCCAGCGAACGGTAGTTGTCGTTCAGCCGCTGCCACAGCGCGGTGCGCGCTCCGGGGTGGGTGGCGTCGTAGTACGCCATCGGGCGGATCAGGGCCTCGCCGCCGTACCGGGACGGCCACGGGAAGGTGAGCAGACCACCGCCGGTGTCCCGGACGAGGTGCCCGGACGAGCGCAGCGCGTCGTACGCGTCGCTGTCGGGCTCGACGGTGGGCCACACCGAGACGGCGAGCTTCACGCCGAGGTCTGACAGCTCCTTGACCATGGCGGCGGGGTCGGGCCACTCGCTCTCCTCGAAGCGCCAGTCGCCCATCCTCGGCCAGTGGAAGAAGTCGCAGACGATGACGGACAGCGGAAGTCCGCGGTCCTTGTACTCCCGGGCCACGGCCAGGAGTTCGTCCTGGGTGCGGTAGCGCAGCTTCGACTGCCAGAAGCCCGAGGCCCATGCGGGCAGCAGGGGCGGACGGCCGGTGGCCCGGGTGTAGGAGTCCAGGATCCGGGCCGGGGTGTCGCCGGCGGTGATCCAGTAGTCGATGCGCCCGCCGCCGTCGGCGGTCCACCGGGTGGTGTCGGCGCCCAGTTCGACGCGGCCCGTGGCGGGGTTGTTCCAGAGCAGTCCGTAGCCGCGCGAGGAGTGCAGGAAGGGGACGGCCGCCACGGTGTTGCGCTGGACGAGGTCGATCACACAGCCCTTCTGGTCCAGGCGTCCGTGCAGGTGCTGCCCCAGGCCGTGCAGCCGTTCACCGTCGTAGGCCTCGAAGGACTGCTCCGTCCGGCCGCCGGCCGCGTGGACGCGCGGGTCGGCGTGGAGCGCGTGCGGGCTGCGCTCGGCGAGGAGTTCGCGGCCCGAGACGGCGTGGCGGAATCGCAGCCGGCCGTCCGCCGAGGCCTCGACGGCGATGCTGCCGTTGACCAGACGGGCACTGCCGTCGTCCGACACGGACACCTCGGCGTGCGGGGCGGGCCGCGGGTTCTCCAGCGCACCGGGGGCGGTGGGGTCGATGGTCCCGGACGAGGCCCGCACCCGGACGGCGTCCGGTCCCCAGGGCTCGACGCGGAGGATCTCTGCGGCGGTGTGCCGTTCCAGGGCGCCCGCGCGGATGCTGTAGGACAAGGTCGGTTCCTCTGCTCCTGGGGTCGGTCGGGTGGTGTCACCGTCGCTTCCGGGCTCCTCCGTCGCGCGAGCCGGACCCGCCACCGCCGGCGAGGCGGTGGCGGGCCGGTGCACGGTGGTGCTGCCGCGGTGGCTCAGCTCCAGGGCTGGGCGGTCGTCCAGCTGGTGTCGTCGGCCCAACTGGTGGTGCTGTCCCAGCTGTTGGTGCCTCCGTTGGACGCCACGTAGGCGGTGTAGTTGTAGTGGCGGAGGTACTTCGTCGGGAAGTTGACGGACTGGAAGGAGGTGCCCGTCCCGCTGTTGCCCTTGGTCGGGCAGAAGGTGGCGTCCTGGGCGAAGGCGCCCGCGCCGTCGTCGACGTTCAGGTACAGCTGGTAGTTGAAGTGGCGCAGGAACTGGCCGGGGCTGTTGGCGGACTCGAAGGACACGCAGGAGCTGTTGGCCAGGCCGGCGCGGACGATCCAGGTGGCGTCGGCCTTGTCGGTGGCCGAGCTGGCGGCGGTGGTGCCGGAGATGACGACCTTGGTGTCGGCGTCGTCGTGGCGCAGGTAGTGGGAGGTGCAGCAGGGCGCGGTGGTGGCCTGCAGCGAGATCCGGGAGCCCGGGGTCAGCGTGCCGGTGCCGGTCGAGCCGCTGGCGTAGCCGGCGGCGGCGATGTTGGCCTGGACGGCGTTCTCGGTGGCGTCCGACGGGTAGCCCGAGGTCATCACGCCTTCGTAGAAGGTGCCCTGGGCCCACTTGCTGTTGTCACCGCCGATGCCGAGGATGATCGCGCCTTCCTTGTGCATCGGGTTGTAGCCGGTGGCGTTGGGGCGCACGCCGTTGTAGAAGGTGGACAGGCCGCCCGACTGGGCGTCGCCCCCGCGGAGGGCCCACTGGTTCGGTCCGCCCTTGAGCATGGCGGTCAGGAAGCGGTTGTGGACGCTGGGGTCGTTGGCGTTGGATCCGCGGTTGACCCCGGAGAACAGGCCGTTCTCCAGGTCGGCCATGACCCAGGGTCCGTTGCCGCTGCCCGAGCCCCAGCTCTTGTTGTCGCCGAAGTAGAGGGCCTCCATGTGGCCGTTGCCGGTGTCCAGGTTGTTGGTCTCGGCGTTGCCGTAGTCGAAGCAGCAACCGCCGTTGAAGTGCGTGCCGTCGAAGATGGCGTACATGCCCTCGGGCTGGTCGCCGGTGGCGACGCCGTTGGTGTTGTTGTTGCGGTAGCCCGTCCCGGGGGCGACGTAGACGCCGTACGCCTTGTGCCCGCCGACGGTGACCGGCGCCTCGAAGGCGTTGGCGAGATTGTCCGGACCGCCGGCCGCCCCGCCGGCAGGAGCCTGGGTGAGGTGGTTGCCCTTGCCGGACTGGTCGTAGAGGACGGTGATGACGCAGCTGGTACCGGCACAGAAGGAGTCCTGCGCGGCGGCGTCGGCGTATCCGCCGGCGCTCAGCAGGCCGATGTCCCTGGTCGCGTTGTCGGAGGCACGCTTGACCTGGTACAGCGGCCCGCCGTAGGAGCCGTACAGCGCCCGGGTGGTGCTGTGCGCGGCGACGCACGGCGTGTTGCCGGCGGCGTAGATGTCGCACGGCCCCTGGGTGGCGGCCTGCGAGGTGGCGGCGGTGCCGGTCAGGAAGCCGGCGGTGAGGGCGGTCGTCAGGGCGGCCCCCAGAACGGTCTTCCGGGCACGGCGGATCAACTGACGATACGTCATAACAGCTCCCTGTGCGGGCGGAGGAAGGGGAGTCTTGTTAACGCTAACAATCTGCGGCTGCGGATGCGGGCATGCCGGAACGCTCACGGAGGTGAGTCGCCCCCGCCAAGCGACTCACCACTATCACCACCCGCAGAGACGGCGTCAAGACGTCCCGCGCGGACAACAGGCCTGCGTCAGCGCGCCTCTGGACGGGATCCCGCGCCCGGAGCTATAAACGTGACACCTGCCGAAAGGTCGGATTTCACACTCCTCGCACCCCCGGCAGCCGCTGACGGCACCTCCGGAACTCGCCGACCCACCCCCGTCGACCCACCACCCGCCGACCCGTCTTGTTAACGCTAACGGCTCGCGCCGGCCTCCTCCCCCACCCGGAAGGACCAGATCCCCCGATGCCGCTCCCTCCCCCGAACCGCCGCAGCCTGCTCAAGGCCACCGGCGTCCTGGCCCTCGCGCCGACCATCGGCCTCGCCCTCACCCCGGCCGCCGCCGAAGCCTCCGCGGCCCCCGGGGCCGGAACCGCCGAAGCCGCCGGCTCCTCGATCCAGCCGTTCGACCTCGGCCAGGTCCGGCTCACCGCCGGCCGGTTGCGCGACAACCTGGACCGCACCCTGGCGTACCTGCGCTTCGTCGACGTCGACCGCCTGCTGTACAACTTCCGTACGAACCACCGGCTTTCCAGCAACGCCGCTTCGGCGAACGGTGGTTGGGACGCGCCCTCCTTCCCGTTCCGCACCCACGTGCAAGGACACTTCCTCAGCGCTTGGGCCCAGGCGTACGCGGGGACGGGTGACACCACCTGCCGCGACAAGGCCACCTTCATGGTCGCCGAGCTCGCGAAGTGCCAGGCCAACAACGCCGTCCCGGGGTTCTCCCCAGGCTACCTCTCGGGCTTCCCCGAGAACGACTTCGCCCAGTTGGAGACCGGCACCCTCAAGAACGGCAACGTCCCCTACTACTGCATCCACAAGACGATGGCCGGCCTGCTCGATGTCTGGCGCCTGTTGGGCAGCACCCAGGCCCGGGACGTCCTGCTGGGCCTGGCCGGCTGGGTCGACCAGCGCACCGCCCGGCTCACCCGGGGCCAGATGCAGGCGCTCCTGAACACCGAGTTCGGCGGCATGAACGAAGTCCTGGCCGACCTCCACCTGCAGACCGTCGATCCGCGCTGGCTGACGGTCGCCCAGCGCTTCGACCACGCCGCCGTCTTCGACCCGCTGGCCGCTGATCAGGACCAGCTGAACGGTCTGCACGCCAACACCCAGGTTCCCAAGTGGATCGGAGCCGTCCGCGAGTACCGGGCCACCGGAACGGCGCGCTACCACGACATCGCCGCCCGGGCCTGGAGGTTCTGCACCGGGAGGCACAGCTACGCCATCGGCGGCAACAGCCAGGCCGAGCACTTCCGCGCGCCCGACGCGATCTCCTCCCAGCTGACCAACGACACCTGCGAGCTGTGCAACTCGTACAACATGCTCAAACTCACCCGTGAACTCTGGCAGCTGGACCCCGAGCAGGCCGCGTACTTCGACTTCTACGAGCGGGCCCTGCTCAACCACGTCGTCGGTGCGCAGAACCCGGCCGACCCCCACGGGCACGTCACCTACTTCACCCCGCTGAAGGCCGGTGGCCGCCGCGGTGTCGGCCCGGCCTGGGGCGGCGGCACCTGGAGCACCGACTACGACTCCTTCTGGTGCTGCCAGGGCACCGGCCTGGAGTCCAACACCAAACTGGCGGACTCCGTCTACTTCCGCGACGGCACCACCCTGTTCGTCAACCTGTTCGTGCCCACCGTCCTCAGCTGGCCCGAGCGCGGCCTGACGGTCACCCAGAGCACTTCCTACCCCGCGGACGACACCACCACGCTCACGGTCACCGGCAGCGCCGGCGACATCTGGTCGATGCGCGTCCGCATTCCGGCCTGGACGTCCGGTGCCACCGTGAGCGTCAACGGCACGGTGCAGAACATCGCCACCACGCCCGGCGGTTACGCCACCCTCACGCGCGCCTGGACCTCCGGGGACACGGTGACCGTCAAGCTGCCGATGCGGGTCGTGCTCCGGGCCGCCAACGACAACCCGGACGTCGCCGCGGTCACCTACGGTCCGGTCGTCCTGTGCGGCAACCACGGCGGCACCGCCCTGTCCGCCCTCCCGGTCCTCGATCCGGCGTCGATCTCGCGCACCGGCACCACGGGCCTGGCCTTCACCGCGACCGCCAACGGTTCGACCGTCGGCCTCGGCCCGTTCCACGACGCGCAGGGCTTCAACTACTCCGTCTACTGGAACACCCGTAGGACCAGCGGCTTCCGCCTGCTCAACGCGGGCAGCGGGCTCGTGCTAGGCATCCAGGACATGTCCACCGCGGACGGCGGGCTCGCGCTCCAGTGGAGCGACAGCGGCACCGCCGACCACGACTGGGAGCTCGTGGCCGACGGCACCGCGCTGCGGCTGCGCAACGTCAACAGCGGCAAGGTCCTGGGTGTGCGGAGCATGTCCACCGCCGACGACGCCCCGGTGCTCCAGTGGTCGGACAACGGCACCGCCGACCACCGGTGGACCGTCGTCGAGACGGCCGACGGCGCCCACGGCCTGCGGAACGTCAACAGCGGCAAGCTGCTCGGCGTCGCCGGGGCCTCCACCGCCCAGGGCGCCTTCGCCGTGCAGGTCCCGGACACCGCCTCGGCGACGAGCCGGTGGCGGTTCGTCCCGACCGGCACCCGGCGCATCCAGAACGTGGGCAGCGGACTCCTGCTCGGCGTGTCGTCGATGTCGACCGCCGACGGCGCCCGGGCGGTCCAGTGGGGCGACAACGGCACCGCCGACCACCTGTGGACGGCGGTGGTCGGCTCCGGAGGAGACCTCCTGCTCAGGAACTCCCACAGCGGCAAGGTCCTCGCCGTCGAGGGCGGTGGCACGGCCAACGGCTCCAGGATCGTCCAGTGGAGCGACGACGGGGCCGCGGACCACCGGTGGCGCCTGCGGCACGGCGGCGGCGACACCTTCCGCATCCAGTCCGCGGTCAGCGGCCGCGTCCTCGGCATCGCCGGCGCCTCCGTCTCCCAGGGGGCCGAGGCCGTCCTGTGGGACGACAACGGCACCTCCGACCACCTATGGCGGTTCCTCTGACCGGTGACGGGGAGCGCCCGGCCGCGGCCGGGCGCTCCCGATCCCGGTTCGGTCGGGGCGTCCCCACCCGCGGCACCGCCCTCGCCGCGTGGCCGCGCCCGTCCTGACGGCCCTTCGCCCCGCCGCACGGAGCGACGGGGCGAAGGGGTGGTGGGTGTGGGGTGTGGGGGCGTGCGGGTCCGGAGGGGCTCAGGCCGCGCTGCAGGTGACCCCGTTGAGGCTGAACTGGCCGGCGGGGCCGGCGTTGCCGGTGTGGGTGGCCTGGAAACCGAAGGAGACCGAGCCGCCGGGGGCGATGGTGCCGTTGTAGCCGAGGCTCCGGGCGGTGACCTGGCCGGCGGCGGGGCTGACCGTCGCGTTCCAGGCGCCGGTGATGGTCTGCCCAGCGGGCAGGGTGAAGGACAGTGCCCAGCCGTTGACGGCCCCGGAGCCGGTGTTGGTGACCGTCACGCTCTCGGTCAGGCCGGTGTTCCAGGCGTTGGGCTCGGCGGTCACCGCGCAGGCGGCGCCATCGGTCGGATGCGGGGTGGGAGTCGGGGTGGGGGTGGGAGTCGGAGTGCGGGTCGGGCTCGGCGACGGGTTCGAGGCGGAGCCTCCGAGGGCGTCGACGGAGGCGTGGTAGGCGGGCTTCGGCTGGTAGGCGTTGTCGTACATGGTGCCGGCTCCCTCGCCGGGGAAGGTGCCGGGGATCCACGAGTCGGCGTCGCCGACATCCCACTGGGTGAGGCCGACACAGCCCTTGACCGCCAGGCAGGTGGTGACCACGCTCGCGTAGTCGCGCGCCTGCTGGGCCAGCTTGCTGCCGTCCTGGGGCAGTTGCATCCGGTCGTCGAGCTCGGTGATGGCCACCTCCAGGCCGAGCGCGGTGAACCGCTCCAGGTTCGCCTTCAGGCTCGACGGAACCTGGCCGACGATGAAGTGGGCCTGGAAGCCGACGCCGTCCAGCGGGACGCCCTGGCTCTTCAGCGACTTCGCCAGGTTGTACATCGCGTCGCTCTTCGCGTTCAGTCCCTCGATGTTGTAGTCGTTCAGGTAGAGCTTGGCGCCCGGATCGGCGGCCCGGGCGGTGCGCAGCGCGTCGGCGACGTAGCTGCTGCCCATCGCACGGTGGAAGGGGTCGTCGCGGAAGGTGCCGTTCTCGTTGAAGGGCTCGTTCACCACGTCCCAGGAGTAGAGCTTGCCCTTGTAGTGGCCGGCCGTGGTGGTGATGTGGTTGCGCATCGCGGTCTGCACCTGGCTGCCCGGCAGGTTGTTCATCCAGGAGGGCAGTTGGCTGTGCCAGACCAGGGTGTGACCGCGCAGCTTCATCGCGTGGGCCTGGCCGAAGGCGACGATCCGGTCGCCGGGGCCGAAGTTGAAGCTGCCCGGCGAGGGCTCGACGGTCTCCCACTTCATCTCGTTGGTCGGGGTGAGCATGCCGAACTGGGTGCTCGCGACGCTGGTCAGGGCGGCGTTGTTCAGGTCGCCCTGACCGATGGCGGTGCCGAAGTAGATGCCCTTCGCCTCGGCGAGGGTGCGCAGACTGCCCGCCACCGCGCCGGCCTGGCCGGCGGGGAGGAGGGTGGCCGCGGCCACCACGGCGGCGGTGGCGGAGGCGGCCAGGGCGCCGAGGGCGCGGCGGGAGCGCCTCGGGTGGGGGGTGCGGAACGTGCGGACAGGCACCGGCGTGGTCCCTTCTCTTCTCGAGTGGGGAAAGAGCTGGACGTGCGGTGGAGCTGGGAGGGATCGGCCGGGCCACGACGCCCGGGTTCGAAACTTTCGATCGTAAGGCCGATCCGATCGGTGACCCTAGGGGTGACCCGGCGGCCCGTCAATACTCGGGACCGACGGTGTCGGCGTCACCCGGAGGGCGGCCACGGCGCGGGCCGGTCAGGCCAGGCCAGGCCAGGCCAGGCGGAATTCCGCGTGCAGGCGCCGGGTGTGGTCGACGACGCGGACCGGCCCGTCCAGGCGGACCGTGGCGGTCAGCCGGACGTCGGTGCTGGACGCGGCGATCCGCAGCTCCAGCTCTCCCGGCTCCACGACGCGGCGGCCGTCACGCCCCGTGAAGGAGGCGAGGTCGGCGGGGACGGTGATCCGGGCGCGGGTCCGCTTCCCCGGGTCGAGGCTGATCCGCTGGTACCCGATCAGCCGCTGCACCGGCTGGACCACGCTGGCGACGGGGTCGTGCAGGTAGAGCTGGACGGTCTCGCTGCCGCTGCGGTCCCCGGCGTTGCGCAGGGTGAAGGACAGTTCCACCGTCCCGTCCGTCGGGGCGACGGCCCGTTCCACCTCCAGGTCGGTCCAGCCGAAGGTGGTGTAGCCGATGCCGTGCCCAAATCCGAACGCGGGCGTCGGATCGGTGCTGGAGACCTCGCTCGGTCCGGCCAGGCGGGCCGCCAGGTAGGTCGAGGGCTGGACACCGGGCCGGGCCGGAATGCCGATGGGCAGCCGGCCCGAGGGGTTGGTCCGGCCGCTGAGCACGGCGCCGACCGCCTCGGCGCCGGCCTCGCCCGGGAAGAAGGCCTGCACGACGGCCGCCGCCTCGGTCACGGCGCGGCCGAGGGCGTAGGGCCGGCCGGCCAGCAGCACCGCTACGACCGGCGTGCCGGTGTCCAGCAGGGCGTCCAGCAGCTGCTGCTGGACGCCGGGCAGTTCGAGGGATTCGACGTCGCAGCCCTCGCCGCTGGTGCCGCGGCCGAACAGTCCGGCCCGGTCGCCGAGGGCGACGATCACCACGTCGGCCCACCCGGCCGCCTCCACGGCCTCGGCGAAGCCGGAGGTGTCGGCGCCGTCGATGTCGGCCCCGGGGACGGTCCGGATCTCGCCGCCGGGGAACTCCGTCGCCAACACCTGTCGCAGCGTGGGCAGTTCGATGCCGGCCGGGACCTCGGGGTGCTGGCTGCCGACGTGCACGGGGAAGGAGTAGCACCCGAGGACGGAGGTCGGGGTGTCGGCATTGGGGCCGATCAGCGCGATCCGGCGAGGCGCGCGCAGCGGCAGGGTGCCGTCGTTGGTCAGCAGGACGATCGCCCGTTCGGCGATCTCCCTGGCCAGGGCGCGGTTCTCCGCCTGGTCCAGGTCGATCGCCCCGCGCAGCGCCTGCGGGTCGTCGAGCCCGAGCCCGGCGAGCGCCGCGGGGACGGCGTCCCAGTCCTCGTCCAGCAGGCCGAGTCGGGCCTTCTGCGCCAGGACGCGGCGCAGTGCCCGGTCGACCAGCGCCTCGGGGACGGTGCCGTCCTCGACGGCGCGCAGCAGCGGCTCGCCGAAGGTCTTGACGGTGGGCAGTTCCACGTCGACGCCGCCGGCGAGGGCGAGTGCCGCGGCCTCGGCCCAGTCCCCGGCGACGCCGTGCAGCACTTTGAGGAAGGCGATGCCGAAGTAGTCGGCGACCACCGTCCCGTCGAAGCTCCAGGTGTCCCGGAGCAGTCCGGTCAGCAGCGCCTCGTCGGCGGCGGACGGGATGCCGTCGGTGTCGGTGTAGGCGTGCATGACGGAGCCTGGGCGGCCTTCGCGCACGGCCATCTCGAACGGCGGAAGGATCACGTCGGCGCGTTCGCGGGGGCCCATGCCGACGGGGGCGAGGTTGCGTCCGGCGCGCGAGGCGGAGTAGCCGGCGAAGTGCTTGAGGGTGGCGACGATGCCCGCGGACTCCAGGCCCTGGACATAGGCGGTGGCCACCGTGCCGACCAGGTAGGGGTCCTCGCCGATGGTCTCCTCGACCCGGCCCCAGCGGGCGTCGCGGACCACGTCGAGGACCGGGGCCAGGCCCTGGTGGACACCGACGGCGCGCATGTCGCGGCCGATCGCGGCGGCCATCCGCCGGATCAGCTCCGGGTCGAAGGTTGCGCCCCAGGAGAGCGGCACGGGGTAGGCAGTGGCGCCCCAGGCGGCGAAGCCGGCCAGGCACTCCTCGTGCGCGACGGCCGGTATGCCGAACCGGTTGGCGGCGGCGATGCGCTGCTGGCTGCGGGCGAGCGAGAGCGCGCCGAGCGCCGGGTCGACGGGGACGGTGCCGAAGGGGCGGGTCAGCTGGCCCAGCCCGGACGGCAGCAGGTCGTCGAGGTCGGGCGGTTCCTCCATGTCGTGCTGGTGCGGGGCGACCTCCCCGCCCTCGTCGGAGGCGCCGACCCAGACGCCGACGAGCTGGGCGAGCTTCTCCCGCGGCGTCATCTCGGCGATCAGGGCGTCCGCGCGCTCCTCGGGGCTGAGGGCGCGGTCGCGCCATCGAACGGTCCGGTCCGCGGACGGGGCGGCGAGGTTCAGGTGGCCGGTCATTTTCCTCCGACGCCCATCAGGCCCTGGATGAGGGCCCGCCGGGCGAACAGGTAGACGATGAAGATCGGGAGCATCGACAGCACGACGGCGCTGAGCAGGCCGGGCACGTCGACGCCGTGCTCGGTCTGGAAGTCGTACAGGCCGAGCGTGATGACCTTGGTGCTGTCCGACTGGGTGAGGATCAGCGGGAACAGGAAGCCGTTCCACGCCTGCAGGGCGGCGAAGACCACGACGGACGACAGGCCGCCCTTCGACAACGGCACCACCAGCTGCCAGAACACCCGCCAGGGGGTCGCGCCGTCCATGGCCATGGCCTCGTAGAGCTCGCCGGTGATGTCCCGCATGGCGCCCGTGAGGACCAGCGTGCACACCGGCAGGCAGAAGGCCGCGGTGGGCAGGATGACGCCGAGCAGGTTGTCGTACAGGCCGGCCTTGCTGATGACGTAGAACATCGGCACGATCACGGCCTGCGCCGGGATCGCCAGACCCAGCAGGAAGATCCGGAAGACCGTGGCGATGGTCCTGCCCCGGGCCCGCACGATCGCGTAGGCGAGCGGGGGCACGACCAGCAGCACGATCGCCACCACGCACACAGTGACCAGGAGGGTGTTGAGGAAGTCCCGGCCGAAGCCGTCGGAGAAGTCGTCGACGTAGTTCTGCACGGTCAGCTCGGAGGGGAAGGTGAGCGGCCCCTGCGAGGAGTAGTCGGCACGGGTGCGGAACGTCGAGATCAGCAGGACGTACAGGGGGAAGCCGACCAGCACGAGCCACAGCGACGAGCCGAGCCCGGCGAGGAGGTTGGGGCGCCGTCGCATCACAGTCCCTCCGTGGTGCCGCGCATCTTGTCGTAGCCGGACAGGCGCACGACGGCGAGCGAGATCAGGGTGGCCACCACCACGAGGACCAGGGCGACGGCCGAGCCCGCGCCGAAGTCGAAGCTCTTGAACGCCTGCCGGTACATGTAGAAGGCGCTGTTGGTGGTGTCGGTACCGGGGCCGCCCTGGGTGAGGATCAGGACGGTGTCGAAGGTGGTGAGGCCGCCGACCAGCATCAGGATCACCGAGGTGATCATGGTGTTGCGCAGTTGCGGCAGGGTGATGTGGAAGAACTGCCGCACCTTGCCCGCGCCGTCGATCGACGCCGCCTGGTAGAGCACCTGCGGGATCGCCCGGGCCCCGCCCTGGTACAGCAGGGCGTGCATCGGCGTCCACTGCCACATGCCGACGAAGGTGAGCACCGCGACGGCGCCGGCCTGGCTGCCCATCAGGTTGCCGTCGCCGAACAGCCACTCCAGCTGTGAGGGCACCCCGAAGTTCGGGTCCAGGATCGCGCGCCAGACCACGGAGACCGCGGTCGCGGACAGCAGCAGGGGGACGAAGAAGATCGCGGACAGCACGGCGCGGTTGCGCTGGTGGCCCGCCGCCCACACGCCGAGCAGGATGCTCACCGGGGTCTGCACGACCGCCCCGGCCACGGTCAGCACCAGGGTCAGCCGGATGCTCTGCGTCATCACCGGGTCATGCAGCAGCCCGGTCCAGTTGGCGAGGCCGTTGAACGTCGGGGCGTCGACGCCGTTCCAGCTGGTGAAGGAGAGCACCGCGACCAGTACCAGCGGCACGATCGCGAACAGCAGGAAGAAGACGGTCGCGGGCACCGCCCAGGCGAGGCCCGGACGGGTCACCCCGACCCCGGTCCGGGCCTCCGCCCGGAGGCGGCGGCCGGACCGGGAGGGGAAGGAGAGAGCACTCATCGCGACTCGTCTCAGGAGGCGGGGAGGGCCTGCATGGCCTTGACGAAGCCGTCCACGTCGAGCTTGCCGTCGAAGAACTGCTGGACGGCGGTGTGGATCGGCGTGTTGGCGGCCGGCGGGTACGCCTGGTCCCAGGACAGCTGGAACGACGGGGCGGCCTTGACCAGGTCGTACTGGTACTTCGAGTAGTCGGGGTTGGCCGCGGTGCCGAGGAACTGCTCGGTGTTGGTGGTGGTCGGCAGGTTGCCGATCGCCAGCTGCGCCTTCACGAACTCCTCGGAGTACATCAGCTTCAGGAAGGCGGCCGCCGCCTCTGGGTGCTTGCTCTTCTTCAGCACCGAGTAGAAGTTGTTCGTGTTGCCGACCACGTTGGCCGGGTCGCCCTTGCCACCGGGGATGCCGGGGAACGCGCCGTACCCGAGCCGGCTCTTGGCGAAGTCGGGGTTGGCGTCCTGCTGGGTGGCGTACTCCCACGACCCCATCAGCTCGAAGGCCGCCTTGCCCTTGGCCAGCAGCGCCGGGGAGCCGCCGTCGGTGAACTTGACCGAGTCGAAGTTCGGGCCGAAGGCGCCGGCGTCGACCAGCTGCTTGAGCATGCCCAGGGCCTTCTTCGCGTCCTCGCTCTCCCAGGCGCTCTTGTCGCCGGACAGCGCCTTCTGGAACAGCTCGGGGCCCGCGACGCGGTCGAAGACGTACTCGAACCACATCAGCGTCGGCCACTGGTCGCCGCCGCCGAGGGCGAAGGGGGTGATGCCCTTGGCCTTGAGCGTCTGGACGGCGCCCAGCAGCTCGTCCCAGGTCTTCGGGACACTCAGGCCGGTGTCGGCCAGCACCTTCTTGTTGTGGAAGAGCAGCACGGGCTGGGTGCCGCGCATCGGGATGCCGTAGGACTTGCCGTCGATCACCGCGGTGTTGAACACCGACGGCAGGAAGTTGCTCTTCAGCCCCGGGTCCGCGGCGATCATGTCGTCCAGCGGGAGCAGGAGGTCGGACTTCACGTAGGGCTGGATGCTGCCGCCGCCCCAGTTGAAGAAGACGTCCGGCGCCTGGGGCGTGTTGATGACGGTGTTGAGCTTGGCCTGGTAGTCCGCACCGGGGATGGTGTCCAGGACGGCCTTGACCTTCGACGTCTTGTTGAAGGTCTCGACGATCTGCTTCTCGACCTTGTTGCTGGCGTCCCCGTAGGCCAGCACGTGGATCGTGCCGGAGTCCCCGCCGCCGGCGGCGGAGGAGCCGGCGCTGCCGCACGCGCTCATCCCGAGCAGGGCCGACGTCAGACCGAGTGCCACAGCTAAAGCGCGTTTCTTCACAGGACTCTCCAGAAAATTTCGGGCCACACGTCGAAAACTTCGCTTGCCCGGGACGGTAAGTTGCGAGGATGTTTCGGGTCAACCCCTCCTGCCGAGGGTTACGGAAGCGTGACGAGCCGCCTGCGCGGCATCGCCCGTGACCTATGCTGGGCCCATGGACAAGGGCGATGAGCTGGGACGAGTCACCCTCGCGGACATCGCGAGCGAGGCCGAGGTCTCCGTTTCGACGGTTTCGAAGGTTCTCAACGGCCGTGCCGACGTCTCGGCCGCCACCCGGAACCGTGTCGAACGGGTCCTGCGCGCGCACGACTACCAGCGCACCGCCCGCACCACCGGCGAGGCACCCCTCGTCGAGATCGTCTTCCACGAGCTCGACAGCCTCTGGGCGATGGAACTCCTGCGCGGCGTCGAAACCGTGGCGGCCGAACACGGGGCGGCCACCGTGGTCACCCACAGCGGTTCGCGCCACGCCCCGGGGCCGGAGTGGATCGAGGCCGTGCTGCGCCGGCGCCCCCTCGGCGTCGTGCTGGTCATCTCCAGCCTGCCGCCCGGGCTCAAGCGCCAACTGCGCGCGCGCTCCATCCCGTTCGTGATCATCGACCCGGCGGGCAACCCCGATCCGGACGTGCCCTCCGTGGGCTCGGCCAACTGGGCCGGCGGTCTCGCCGCCACCCGGCACCTGATCGAACTCGGCCACCAGCGCATCGCCATCGTCACCGGCCCCAAGGACATGCTCTGCTCCCTGGCCCGGCTGGACGGCTACCGCTCCGCGATGTCCATGGCCGGGCTCGGCACCACTCCCGAGCTGACGGCCTTCGGCGACTTCCACGCCGAGGGTGGACTCGCCCAGGCCAAGCGGCTGTTGGAGCTTCCCGACCGCCCCACCGCGATCTTCGCCGGCAGCGACCTGCAGGCACTCGGCGTGATGGAGGCCGCCCGGGTCCGCGGCCTGCGCGTGCCCGAGGACCTGTCCGTCGTGGGCTACGACGACCTGGACATCGCGAAGTGGACCAGCCCAGCGCTGACCACCGTCCGCCAGCCCCTGCGCGAGATGGCCGAACAGGCGACCCGGCTGGTCCTCGCGCTGCGCACCGGAGAGGCACCACCGGTCTCGACCCGCCTCGAACTGTCGACGTCCCTGGTGGTGCGCTCCAGCACGGTGGCACCCGGCCGGCCCTGAACGGAGCAGCACCGGGACGCCCCTGGCCAGGGCCGTCCCGGTGTCCGGCGAGCCGCTCCCGACGGCCGCCGGGCCCCGGGAGCGGCTCGAAACCGCCGAGACCCACGCAGCCGTCAAAACCCTCGAAGCCCTCGACGGCCCGTGGCGTCACCTGGTGGCCACGCGCTCCGTCCCGGTCCCCCGGTCACCCGGCCACCCGCTCGCCGGAGACGCCGGAGACCCCGGAGGCACTCGGCGCATCGGCCGCCCCTCCGGGCGGCCGGGACCGGTGCCCACCCGTTCTCATCCGAAGGTCCACTGCTGGTTCCGGCCGCCGCTGCAGGTCCACAACTGGACCGGGGTGCCGTCGGTGGTGGCCAGACCGGCCACGTCCAGGCAGAGTCCCGACTGCGCCCCGGTGATGGTGCCGTCGGAGCTCAGCTGCCACTGCTGGTTGGCCTGGCCGCTGCAGGCCCAGACGATGGCGCTGGTGCCGGGCGTGGTGCCGCGCCCGGCGGCGTCCAGGCACAGCGTGCTGCCGCCCACGGTTACGGTCAGCTGGCCGGCGGAGGTCCTGGTCCAGGTCTGGTTGGCGGCACCGGTGCAGGCGTAGATCTGCTGCTGCTTCCCCGACGCGGTGCTCGCATCCGTCAGGCACTTGCCGGCGTCCACCGCGCGCAGCGCGCCGGTCGTGCCGCCACCGGAGGACCCCGCAGCGAGGCCCATGAAGCGGATCGCCTCGGCGGCCATCGTGGAGCCCTTGACCGGTAGTTCGTGCCCGGCACCGGCGAGGCTGTACGCCTCCACCTGGGTGGCGCCGGCGCCGTTGTCGTACCGGGTGCGGGTCCAGTTGGCGACCGGGCTGTCCGTGGCCGACGGGGTCTGGCTCACGCCCAGGACGTCGGTCCACTGCTTGACCTCCTCGCCGAGGTTGTTGTGGCTCAGGATGGTGTCGGCGGTTCCGTGCCACAGCTGCACGCGCGGACGCGGCCCGGTGTAGCCGGGATAGCCGGTGTTGCGCACCAGGCTCCCCCACTGCTGCGGGGTCTTGGAGGTCTGGCCCTGGGCGCAGGCCGAGTTCCAGCCGCGGACCGAGCCGGTGTAGAAGCAGTGGTAGGGCACTCCCATGAACGCCGCGCCTGCCTTGAACACGTCCGGGTAGTCGGCGAGCATCACGTTCGTCATCATCCCTCCCGACGACTGCCCGGTCACGTACACGGCGTTGGCGTTGCCGCCGTAGTGCTGCTCCGTGTAGGTGATCATCGACATCAGGCCGACCGGGTCGCTGCCGCCGTTGCGGGTCAGCGCCTGGTCGGAGGAGACGTCCCAGCAGCTCCCGCCGGGGTTGGTCGAGGGGTAGATGACGAGGAACCCGTACCGGTCGGCCAGCGACGCGAAGTCGGTGCTCGAGTACAGGTAGGGGCCGCTCCCCTGACACCCGTGCAACGCCAGCAGGATCGGCGGGTTGGCCTTGACGCTCGCCGGCACGTACAGGTTCATCACCAACCCGGTCGGATTGGTGCCGAAGTTCGTGATCTGGGTCAGCGACGCCGCGGCCGTCCGGGGGGCGGTCTGCAGACTCAGGCCCATCGCGAGGCAGAGCACGG
Source organism: Kitasatospora sp. NPDC041988 (assembly GCF_055588525.1). Lineage (NCBI taxonomy): Bacteria > Bacillati > Actinomycetota > Actinomycetes > Kitasatosporales > Streptomycetaceae > Kitasatospora > Kitasatospora sp. NPDC041988. Next base: position 326,498 of record NZ_JBVJCO010000001.1, on the reverse strand, counting down.
CGATGACGCCGAGCAGCCGGGCGACGAGCGGGCGGGATCGGGGCATGGGACCTCTCCGTCTGGATTGCCAGATCGCGAGGAGGTTCCCGCGCCCACCGCGGAACAACACCACCGATGGTCGCGCCGGTCCACCCCTGCCGTCAACGGCCCCCGCACAGGGCGCGTGCCGGAGGACCTGGGTGTCCGTGGCCGGGAACGGTCCGGCGTGGCCTGTCAACGCCGTTTCCTGCTCGTGGTGTTGACAACCCGCACGAGGTTGCTGGAGATTTCCCCCTGGCAGTCCCAGGTTTCTGCCAGGTAAATTGTGAACGCTAACAGACGTGTCCGAGGATCCGGCGCCCACCTATCCCCTCGCCGTCCCGCACGCACCGCACTCCTTGCCCCGTCCGCCCGGAACGCCCTGACGACGCGTGCGCTCGCACGGTCCCCGATGCACGGTTCCTGCCCCCACCCCGCACGCGGCCTTCCCGGACGTGAGCGCCGGAGCGACGCCCCGCTCCGGCGCGACGTGACGCACAGCCACGTCAGGTCCGAGGACGGCGGTTCGGGTGAGGAGCCGTGTCCGGCGAGCGGCCGTCGCGGCGGTGTGCGGCGGCCCCGTCCGTCCACCGAGAGAGAGGCCCCCCATGCACAGCCGCAATCCCAGTCGCAAGAAGCTGTCCGCACTGCTCGCCACCACGGCCGCGGCCGCGGTGGCGCTGTCGGCGACGCTCGTCGCCGGCCCGGCCCAGGCGGCCACCACCGGTGCCCTGCGCGGGGTCGGCTCCGGCCGCTGTCTCGACGTGTCGAACGCCAGCCGGTCCGACGGTGCCGGCGTGCAGATCTACGACTGCTCGGGCGGTGCCAACCAGCAGTGGACGTCGACGTCCGCCAACCAGCTGACGGTGTACGGCGGCAAGTGCCTGGACGTTCCGAACCACGCCACCACCGCCGGCACCAAGGTGCAGATCTGGTCCTGCAGCGGCGGGGCCAACCAGCAGTGGCGGGTGAACGCCGACGGCACGGTCGTCGGCGTCGAGTCCGGGCTCTGCCTGGACGCCGACGGCGCGGGGACGGCCAACGGCACGGCGGTCCAGCTCTGGACGTGCACCGGCGGCAGCAACCAGAAGTGGACCGGCCTGTCCGGGACGACCCCGACGCCCACGCCGACGGGCGGCTCGTGTGCGCTGCCGTCGACGTACCGGTGGTCGTCCACGGGTGCGCTGGCGCAGCCGGCGAACGGCTGGGGCGCGCTGAAGGACTTCACGGACGTGGTGTACAACGGCAAGCACCTGGTCTACGCGTCGAACGTGTCGGGTTCCTCGTACGGCTCGATGGCGTTCGCCCCGTTCACCAACTGGTCGGACATGGCCTCCGCCGGCCAGGTCGGGATGAACCAGAACGCGGTCGCCCCCACCCTGTTCTACTTCGCGCCCAAGAAGATCTGGGTCCTCGCCTACCAGTGGGGCCAGTGGCCCTTCATCTACCGCACCTCCAGCGACCCAACCAACCCCAACGGCTGGTCCGCCCCCCAACCGCTGTTCACCGGCGGCATCCCCGGCGCCGCCCCGATCGACCAGACCCTCATCGCCGACGACCAGAACATGTACCTGTTCTTCGCCGGCGACAACGGCAGCATCTACCGGGCGAGCATGCCCATCGGGAACTTCCCCGGCAACTTCGGCTCCTCCTACACGACCGTCATGACCGACACCGTCAAGAACCTCTTCGAGGCACCCCAGGTCTACAAGGTCAAGGACCACAACCAGTACCTCATGATCGTCGAAGCCCGCGGCGCCAGCGAACAGCGCTACTTCCGCTCCTTCACCGCCACCAGCCTCAACGGCACCTGGACCCCCCAGGCCGCCACCGAGAACAACCCCTTCGCCGGCAAGGCCAACAGCAGCGCCACCTGGACCAACGACATCAGCCACGGCGACCTCGTCCGCAACAACCCCGACCAGACCATGACCATCGACCCCTGCAACCTCCAACTCCTCTACCAGGGCAAGTCCCCCAACGCCACCGGCCCCTACGACCAACTCCCCTGGCGCCCCGCCCTCCTCACCCTCCAGCACTGACCGAGACGAGACCGCACCACCGGCCAGGCCGGGCCGACACGGCCACCGGGACGCCCCCGACCGTCAGGACGACCCGTCGGGGGCGGACTCCCGCACGACCAGGCGGGTCGGCAGGATCAGCGGGCTCGGGTCCCGCCCCTCGACGGCGCCAACCAGCATCCGGGCCATCTCCTGCCCCAGCGCCCGCACCGGCTGGTGGATGGTGGTCAGTGGCGGGCTGGAGTGCCGGGCACTCGCCAGATCGTTGAACCCGATCACGGCGACGTCCTCCGGCACCCGGAGCCCGTGCTGCCGCAAGGTCCGCAGGGCACCGATCGCCGTGGCGTCGGAAGCGGCGAACACCGCGTCCGGGTCGCGGTGTTCGCGGAGCAGCCGCTCCATCGCCTCCGCGCCGCCGTCCTCGGTGAAGTAACCGGGCTCGACCCCGAGCAGCGGTACGCCGGCCAGCGCCAGCCCCTCTGCGAAGCCCTGCGGCCCCACCCCCGGAGGAAGAACCGTGCGCAGCTCCGTCCGCACCGCAGCCGCCCTGCTGGCGAGTGCCCTCACCGCCGCCCTCGCCGTCGTCAACGCCGGCCCGGCCCATGCCGCCGACCCCGCCGGCATGACCAGCGGCTTCTACACCGACCCCGACAACTCGGCACTGCGCTGGGCCGACGCCAACCCGGGCGACGGCCGCGCCGGCGCGATCCGGTCCTCCGTCGGCAACACGCCGGCCGGCCGCTGGTTCGGCAACTGGAGCGGAGACATCGGCGCGGCCGCCGGCGCCTATGTCGGCCGCGCCGACTCCGCCGACAAGCTGCCGATCCTGGTCGCCTACAACATTCCCAACCGGGACGTCTGCGCCGGCCAGTCCGGTGGCGGCGCGGGCAGCCGGGCCGCCTACGACAGCTGGATCGCGGCCTTCGCGAGCGGCATCGGCAGCCGGCCGGCCCTCGTCGTCCTGGAACCCGACGCCCTCGGCCACGAGAGCTGCATGACGTCCGCCCAGGTCGCCGAGCGCAACGCCATGCTGAAGAACGCCATCGCCCAGTTCAAGGCCAAGGCCCCCAACACCTGGGTCTACCTCGACGCCGGGAACCCCGGCTGGATCGCCGCCCCGGCCATGGCGCAGCAGCTGGCCGCCGCCGGTGTCAGCGGAGCTCACGGCTTCTCGCTGAACGTCTCCAACTACTTCGCCACCGGCCAGAACACCTCCTACGGCAACGCCGTCAACGCCGCCCTGAGCTCCTTCGGCTACACCAAGCCCTTCGTGGTCGACACCAGCCGCAACGGCAACGGCTCGAACGGCGAGTGGTGCAACCCGGCCGGCCGCCGGATCGGCACCCCCACGCAGCGCGGCGGCGGTGCCGAGATGCTGCTCTGGATCAAGATCCCCGGGGAGTCCGACGGAAACTGCGGCGTCGGCGGCGGCTCCTCGGCCGGACAGTTCCTGCCGGAGGTCGGCTACAAGATGATCTACGGCTACTGAAGCTCCCGCCCGGGCCGCGACCGGCACCGGCCCTGCCCGCGCTCCCGGCGGTCACCCTGCCTCCGGCGACCCGTCGCCGACCGGCCCGGCCGCCTCCCGCGGCGGAGCGGTGCTGCTGCGCTCGACCAGGGTGGTGGCCAGGTCCACCCGCAGGGCGGCGGGCCTGGCCCCCCGTCCGAGGTCGATGACCAGGCGGGCCGCGACCTCGGCCATCTCGGTCAGCGGCTGGCGGACGGTCGTCAGCGGCGGACCGACCCAGCGGGCCAGCGGCAGATCGTCGAAGCCGACGACGCTGAGGTCCTCGGGGACGCGCAGCCCCAGCTCCCGGGCGGCCTCGTAGAGCCCGAGGGCCTGGAGGTCGTTACCCGCGAACACCGCCGTCGGCCGGTCCGGTCGCCCGAGCAGTTCGAGCCCGATCCGACGGCCCGCCTCGTGGTGGAAGTCCCCCTCGCGGACCAGCTCCGGGTCGTACGCGATTCCCGCCATGTCCAGCGCCGCCCGGTACCCGTCGGCCCGGGCCCGGCTGCACATCATCCGGGCCGGCCCGCCGATGAGGCTGATCCGGCGGTGACCGAGGTCGAGCAGGTGCCGGGTGGCCGCCAGGCCGCCGTCCCAGTTGGTGGTGCCGACCGCCGGCACCTGCCGGCCCGGGTCGCCCGCCGGGTCCAGCACCACGAAGGGGATGCCGCGGCCCGTCAGCTGGTCCTGCTGAGCGCGCTCCAGGCCGGACAGCACCAGCAGGGCACCGGTCGGCCGGCGGGCGAGCACCCCGTCCACCCAGGACTGACCAGGCGTGGGCCGGCCGGCGGACTCGGACAGCACGATGCTCAGGCCCTCCTCGCGCGCCACGTTCTCGACGCCGCGGATCACCTCCGTCGCCCAGGAGCTGTCCAACTCGTGAAAGACCAGGTCGAGCAGCGGGCTCGTCCGGCTGTCGCCGCCCCGCCGGCGGTAACCGTGCCGGCGCAGCAGCTTCTCCACCCGCTCGCGGGTGGCCGGGGCGACGTCGGCCCGGCCGTTCAGGACCTTCGAGACGGTCGGTGCCGAGACGCCCGCCTCCTGCGCGATCTCGGCCAGGGTCGCCACTCTTGTCACCAGGTCCTCCTGCACGCCCCGCCGGGCGAACTCCGCTGCTGTGATCCGGCCGTACGGGACGGATGCTAACCGCTCGGCCTCGCGGGACGAACCCCGCCGGAGCCCTCGGCCGGCGCGAACGGCACAGCCGGCTCTTCCGCGGCCTGCGGACCGGCCGGCACGGCGTTCGCCCGTCGGTGCCGAACCGACCGCGCCACCGGCCGCTGGGGTGGCCGGTGGCACGGGGTCCTCGGAGAGGCGGGGAGGCGGGAACGGATCAGCAGGTGCTGTTGGTCTGGGTCAGCAGGCCCATCCGGTAGGGGAGTTCGATGTAGGGGGGGTCTGCCAGGGGTGGTGGGGTCGACGTCCTGGTAGACGTACTGGAGCTTGCAGGGGTTGACGGTGAGGGTCTGGCCGTTGGAGGCGCGGACCAGCTCCCCGTGGCTGAAGTCCTGGGTCCAGGCGGTGCCGTTGAAGGTGACGTTGCTCCGGCAGGCGAAGGGCTCGCTCTCGGTGGCCGCCAGCGGGGTCCAGGTGCCGGTCAGGCTGGTGGAGGTCCAGGACCGGAAGTAGCGGCGGCCGTTGGCGCCGACGGCCTCGACGACCATCAGGTACGCCTGGGACCAGTCGGAGAAGCCGAACTGCTCCAGGGACCAACCGCCGGACTTGCTCGCGGTCGTCGCGTACACGATCCACTTGTCGTTGCACGGATGACGGAGAAGTCCTTGTGAGCGCCAACAATCAGAATCTTGATCATCCGGCGTGTGCAGCGAGAAAGCACGGGTGCCGATCGGCCGTCAAGTGCTCCCGCAGGACCGGACCCGCACCGCGAACCGGCTCACCGGCGGGCCGGCCGTGCCGGTGCGCCCCGGCCGCGAGGGGCGCACCGGCACTCCCCCGGACGCCGCCGCCGGGCGAGGGCCGCGGAGACGGTCAGTCGGGGCAGTGCCGGGGGGAGGCGGTCAGCCGGGGCGCGTCAGGCCGCGGCGCAGGTGACGGTGGGCCAGGTCCAGTTGCCGTTCGGCTGGATCGTCACCCCGAAGGTGTTCCCGTTGCCGTTGGGCTTGGCCACCAGGACCTGCGAACTCGGGAAACCCGCGGCGGTGTTCCAGGTCGACAGGACCTTGGCCGGCGACGGCACGTTCATCGTCACCGTCCAGTTGCTCGCGCCGCTCACCGCGACGTCGAGGTTGTAGCGGTCGCTCCACGACTGACCGGCCGACAGCGTCGCCGCGCAACCGGCGCCACCGCCGCCCGTGCCGGCGGCGTCGACCGTGATGTCGGAGCTGCCACTGCTCCGGTAACCCTCGGTCGCCAGGATCATGTAGTTCATGGTGCCGAGCGGCATCCCGGCCCGGGCCCAGGCGTCGAAGTGGTTGCCGGTGGTGATGGTGCCCCCGGTCCGCTTCGTCTGCCGCACGCTCCAGTACTGGTTAAAGGTCTTGATCCCCTCGATCGAGGGGGCGTTGTACCTGGTGGTCTCGTAGATGTCGTACGTGCCGCCGTCGCTGGTCACGGCGCCCTTGAAGGTGCCGGTGGGCCGGTAGGTCCCCCAGTTGTCGACGATGTAGTACTCGACCAGCGGGTTGGTGGACCAGCCGTAGAGCGACAGGTAGGCGTTCCCCGAGGGGTTGAAGCTTCCCGAGTAGTTCACCGCCCGGCGCCCCCCGGTGGCCCAGCCCTTGCCGGCCACGAAGTTGCCGGTGTTGCTCCACCGGGTGCCGTAACGGCCCCCGGAACTCAGGTTCATGGAGACCGATCCGGGGCTGTCGGTCCAGAACGAGTAGTAGTAGCCGCTGTCCGTACCGGTCCGGTTGGACGTGACCACGGTGTCCGCCCGGGCGGTGGCCGGCAGCACCAGGGCGACCACGAGGGCCAGCACGGCGGCGCACGTGCTCCTGACGAGCCGCCGGGGGCCGCCCGGGTCGCTGATCCGAGCCAGCGTGTCCATGCGCCAACTCCTCTCATCAGTGGGTGGGTTGGAACGAGGTGGTCGAACAGTGCGCCCGCCCGTCATCCACTGTCAATACATTCGACATGTTCACCGAAAGATTCGGCGCCCCCGGGACCGCCCTGGCGGCACGGATCCCCAGGTCAACGGCGCTACGGCCGCGGGGGGGGGGGGGGGGGGGGGGAAAAAGGGGGGAGCTCCCCCCAGAACGGGGAAGAACGACGGAAAACGCTCGGCCCGCAACAACAGCCAAGAGATCCCCCCGAGAAA
>NZ_JBVJCO010000001.1:316920-319665 GCF_055588525.1 Kitasatospora sp. NPDC041988 | reverse complement strand
GTCCGTCCGCCATGTTCAAAGGAGGCTTCGCCGCCCCCGGGACCGCCGGGACGGCACGGCTCCCAAGGGCAACGGCGCGACGGCCGCGGTGGCCGGCCGCCCCCCCCCACGACGGGTGGACTCTCTCGCGAGGACGGGGAATCACGCCGGAAACTTTCGGGCCCGCCGGAACGGCACCGCGCTCCCCCGGCGACCGGCCGGTGGGAGCGTCCCGCGGGCACGGGCGCCTTCTCCGGCGCCTCGTCACCACGGAGGCCGCCCGGGCACGGCGGCTTCCGCACCGGGCCGGTCCGTCCGGTCCGGTGCGGAAGTCCGCGGCCGACACGCGCTCAGGCGCAGGCCGCTCCGTTCAGGGTGAAGAGCGTCGGAGCCGGATTGGCGCCCGAGTAGGTGGCCTGGAAGCCGAAGCTCGCGCTGCCACCGGGGGCCAGGACGTCGTTCCACCCGGTGTCCCGGGCGGTCACCGTGCCGCCGGACTGGCTCACGGTGGCGTTCCAGGCGTTGCCGACCCGCTGGTCACCCGCGAAGCTCCACCCGAGGTTCCAGCCCGAGATCGTCGACGTGCCGGTGTTCTTGACGGTGACCGTCGCCGTGAAGCCGTTGCCCCAGGCGTTGTCGATCCGGTACCCGACCGAGCAGGACGCCCCGGACGGGACGTCGTCGTCCGGCTCCGTCGCCGTGAACGTCGCCCCCTGGACGCCGGAGCCGCCGACCGTGAAGGTCGCGCTGCCCGCGAGCGCGTCGGCGTCCTGGGCGGCGAAGACCTGGACCTGGTGCTGGTTCTCGGAGTAGCGCACGCCGTAGCCGGTGACGTAGGAGAGATCGAGCGCGTTGCGACCGCGCAGGTAGTCCATGGACTCCAACGCGCCCGTGCGGTAACGCCGTTGACCGGTCAGCTCGTAGGCGACGCCGAGCAGCATCGCATTGTTGGCCACCGAGCTGTTGAAGCCCCAGACGTACGCGGTGGCGGCGAGCGGTACGGCGTAGCCCTGGGCGGCCATGGTGGCCAGGTGGCCGTCGGCGGCCGCGGTCAGCAGGCCGCGCAGCCGGGAGACGTCCTCGGCGGGCAGGGCGACGCCGGGCACCGTGGCCATGGTGATCCGGCCGAGGGTCGCGGTGCCGCCCCACCAGAAGCCGTCCACCGGGCCGCGCGGGCGGCGGTCGCGCGGCCATGACCGGATCCCGAGTTCTCCGGCCCGTATCGCTCAGGCCGGTTCGGCCCTATTCTCGATCAGCTGCCCGGCCGGCCCGTGGGCGACAGAGGCGCCGGACTCACCGACTCGCCCCCCGCACGTCTCCGTGCTCCAGGTGCCGCACGGGCACGCACAGGTCGACGCCTCCATGACGCGTGGTCAGTCCCGTCGAGGTGCCGGCCCCACCGCGCTGGTCGACGTGCTGAACGGCGGCACGGTGGCCGCCGGCGGGCCGGTCCCCCTCGGGGTCTGGGGCGTACGGGTGTTCGTCGCGGACTGAGCACGCACGGGGAAAGGGGGCGGTGGACCCCGTCCGGCCCACCGCCCCCCGTTCTCCGCTCCGCGGAGCGCGTGCGCTACTCCACCGAGAAGCAGTAGACGGTCGTCGAGCGGAACTCCTCGCCCGGGCGCAGGGCGGTGGAGGGGTACTCGGGACGGCCCGGCGAGTCCGGGAAGTGCTGGGTCTCCAGCGCGATGCCGGCGTACGCCGGGTACGGACGGCCGGAGCGGCCCGTCAGCGAGCCGTCGAAGTGGTTGCCGGTGTAGACCTGGAGGCCCGGTTCCGTCGTCAGGCACTCGACGCGCCGGCCGCTGGCCGGGTGGCTGAGCACCGCGGCCCGCCGGAAGCCGCTCCCGGCCAGCACCCAGTTGTGGTCGAAGCCGGCGCCGGCCAGGCTGACCTGCTGGTCCCCGTCGGTGACGCGCTCGCCGATCACCGCCGGCTCGCGCAGGTCGAAGGGCGTGCCGGCGACGGACGCGACCGGGCCGAGCGGAATCAGTCCGCCGTCCACCGGCAGGTAGCCCGCGGCCTCCACCCCCAACCGGTGGTCGAGCACCGTACCGCCGCCCTCGCCGGCCAGGTTGAAGTACGCGTGGTTGGTGAAGTTGACGACCGTCGGGGCGTCCGTGGTCGCCCGGTAACCGATCCACAGCGCACCGGCCGGGTCGAGCAGGTACGTCACCTCGACGGAGAGGGCTCCCGGGAACCCCTGGTCCCCGTCGGGGCTGTGCAGGCGCAGCCGCACTCCGGCCCGCCGGCCCTCCCGGACCGGCACGCCGTCCCAGAGCCGGGTGGCGAAGCCGTCCGGGCCGCCGTGCAGGGCGTGGCCGCCCGTCTGGGTCGCCAGCCGGTGGGTCGTACCGTCCAGCGGCACGATGCCGTCGGCGATCCGGTTGGCGTAGCGGCCGACCGTCGCGCCGAAGAAGGCGGCTGCGCCGAGCAGGTCCTCGACGGCGTCGCAGCCGAGGACGACGTTGGCGAGCCGCCCGTACCGGTCGGGCGCGTGGAGGGCCTGGAGGCGGGCGCCGAGGTCGAGCACCTCGGCCGTGACGCCCGCCGGGGAACCGATGGTCCAGCGGGTGACGGACCGGCCGTCGGGCAGGGTGGCGAAGGCGTCCTGGGAGACGGTCAGTTCGCCCTCGGACACGAGTGCGTCACTCGACACGGGATCACTCCGTTGCTCGCGGGGCTGCGGGGCACGGGGGGGGGAGGGGGGGGGGGGGGGGGGGGGGGGGGTTGGGGGAAGGGTTCACCCACCACTAGGAAGAGGGG
>NZ_JBVJCO010000001.1:301415-316910 GCF_055588525.1 Kitasatospora sp. NPDC041988 | reverse complement strand
CGCCCCTCGACACGGAACCACCCCGTTGCTCACGGGGCTGCGGAACACGACGCCACCCGCCGGGCGGGCGGGCGTCGCCGGTGCTGGACCAAGGTCTCACAGCCCCTGGGACAGGCGGTGGTAGGCCTGGTTCCAGCGCAGTTCCTTGGTGAACCGACGAATGTTCGTGTCGTCGTCGATCACCAGCAGTTCGACGCCGAGCATCTCGGCGAGGTCCTCGAGCTCCTCGGCGCCGAGCGCGCCGGAGAGCACGGTGTGGTGCGGCGCGCCGGCCGTCAGCCAGGCCTCGGTGGAGGTGTGCAGATCCGGGCGCGGTTTCCAGACGGCGCGGGCGACGGGCAGGTGGGGCAGCGGCGCCGGCGGCTCCACCACGTCGACCTCGTTGGCGACCAGCCGGAAGCGGTCACCCAGGTCGGCGAGGCCGACCACCACGGCCGGGCCGGGTTCGGCGTCGAAGACCAGGCGGACCGGGTCCTCGCGCCCGCCGATGGCGAGCGGGTGGATCTCGCAGGAGGGCGTGGCGGCCGCGATGCTGGGGCAGACCTCCAGCATGTGCGCGCCGAGGATCAGCTCGCGGCCGAACTCCAGGTGGTAGGTGTAGTCCTCCATGAAGGAGGTACCGCCGGGCAGTCCGGTGGCAGCGACCTTGAGGGTGCGCAGCAGGGTGGCGGTCTTCCAGTCGCCCTCGCCGCCGAAGCCGTAGCCGTCGGCCATCAGTCGCTGCACCGCCAGACCGGGGAGCTGACGCAGCCCGCCGAGATCCTCGAAGTTGGTGGTGAAGGCTTTGAAACCGCCCTGTTCGAGGAAGCCGCGCAGGCCGAGTTCGATCCGCGCCGCGTAGCGCAGCGACTCGTGGCGCTCCCCGCCGGCCCGCAGCTCGGGGGCGAGGCGGTAGCCGTCCTCGTACTCCTTGACCAGCGCGGTGACGTCGCCGTCGTCCGTCGCGTCCACGGCGGCGACGAGGTCGTTGACGCCGTAGGTGTTGACGGAGACGCCGAAGCGGCGCTGGGCCTCGACCTTGTCGCCCTCGGTGACGGCGACGTCGCGCATGTTGTCGCCGAAGCGGGCGAGCTTGAGGCTGCGCAGTTCGGCGCGGCCGGCGGCGGCGCGGGCCCAGGTGGCAACCCTGGCGGAGACGGCCGGGTCGGTGACGTGTCCGGCGACGGTCTTGCGCGGGACGCCGAGGCGGGACTGGATGTAGCCGAACTCGCGGTCGCCGTGGGCGGCCTGGTTCAGGTTCATGAAGTCCATGTCGATGGTCTGCCAGGGCAGTTCGACATTGGCCTGGGTGTGCAGGTGGAGCAGCGGCTTCTGCAGGGCGTCCAGACCGGCGATCCACATCTTCGCCGGGGAGAACGTGTGCATCCAGGCGATCAGGCCGATGCAGCCGTCCTCGGAGTTGGCCTCCAGGCAGATCCGGCGGATCGCGTCGGCGTCCGTGAGGACGGGCTTCCAGACGACCTCGACCGGCAGGAGGAGGTCTCGGTTCAGGGCTTCGGCGATCCGCTGGGACTGTTCCGCGACCTGGCGCAGCGTGTCCTCGCCGTAGAGCCCTTGGCTGCCGGTCAGGAACCAGACCTCGCGGCCCTCCATCGGCTTCTTCATGGGGTGGCTCCTCACCGGCCCTGGGGCTGGCCGTAGACGTTCTGGTAACGGAAGTTGAGGCTGTCGATGTCCGCCTGCGCGATCGGCCGGGGCTCGCCGAGCTGACGGGAGAGGTGGACGGTGCGGGCGACGTCCTCGCACATCACCGCGGCCTTGACCGCGGCCTTGGCGTCCTTGCCGATGGTGAAGACGCCGTGGTTCTGCATCAGGACGGCGGGCGAGCGGTGGCCCTTGAGGGTGTCCACGATGCCCCGGCCGATCGAGTCGTCGCCGATCAGGGCGAAGGGGCCGACCGGGATCTCGGCGCCGAACTCGTCGGCCATCGCGGTCAGGACGCAGGGGACGGCCTCAGCCCGGGCCGCCCAGGCGCAGGCGTAGGTGGAGTGGGTGTGGACCACTCCACCTACCTCGGGCATGTGGCGGTAGACGTAGGCGTGCGCGGCGGTGTCCGAGGACGGCGCGTGGGCTCCCTCGACGACGTTGCCGTCCAGGTCGCAGACGATCATGTTCTGCGGCGACAGGTCGTCGTAGGAGACGCCACTGGGCTTGATGACCAGCAGGTCCGCTCCCGGGACGCGGGCGGAGACGTTACCGGCGGTCCAGACCACCAGGTTGTAGCGGACCAGCTCCTGATGCAGGTCGCTGACCTGGCGGCGGATGGCGTCGATGGTCGCGTTGATCGCGTTGGTCGCGTTGGTCGCGTTCACAGGGCCTCGCTCGGTGTGGTGAGGGCGGCGTTGCGGATGTCACGCAGGCGGTGCAGGAGCTTGTCGGCCCCGAGACCGAAGTGGTCGTGCAGGGCGCGGTACTCGGCGAAGAGCCGGTCGTAGGCGTCGGCGGCGGCCGGATCGGGCTGGTACGCGCCCCGCCGCACCCGGCCCATGGCCTCGGCCGCGCTCCGCACGTCCGGGTACGCCCCGGCGGCGACCGCGGCGTGGATCGCGGATCCGAGGGCGGGGCCCTGCTCCGACTCGGCGACCGAGACCGGGCGGCGCAGCACGTCGGCGTAGATCTGCATCAGCAGGGCGTTCTTCTTGAGGCCGCCGGTGACGATGAACTCGGTGACGGGGACCCCGCCCTGCTCCAGGGCCTCGACGATGACGCGGGTGCCGAAGGCGGTGGCCTCCAGCAGGGCCCGGTAGATCTCCTCGGGTCGGGTGGCCAGGGTGAGCCCGACGATCACGCCGGACAGGTGGTGGTCCACCAGCGTGGAACGGTTGCCGTTCATCCAGTCGAGTGCCACCAGGCCGTGCGCGCCGACGGGTTGGTCGGCGGCCTTGCGGGTGAGCAGCCGGTGCAGGTCCTCGCCGCCGGCCTCGGCCTCGGCCAGGTAGTCCGCGGGGACGCCCTGGCGCAGCCACCAGGCGAAGATGTCGCCGACGGCGCTCTGCCCGGCCTCGTAGCCGTAGGAGCCGGCGACGATGCCGTCCTCGACCACGCCGCAGATGCCGGGGACGTCGGCGAGCGCCGCGCCGTTGACGACGTGACAGGTGGACGTGCCCATGATGGCGAGGAGTTGGCCGTTGTCGACGGCGCGGGCGGCCGGTGCCGCGACGTGCGCGTCGACGTTGCCGGCGGCGACCGCGATCCCCTCGGGCAGGCCGGTCCATCGTGCCGCCTGCGCGGTGAGCGAGCCGACCCGGGAGCCGAGCGGGGAGAGCGGGTGCTCCAGGCGGGTGCGGGCGAAGTCGGCGAACCCGGGGTGGAGCGCGGCGAGGTAGTCCTCGCTCGGGTAGCTCCCGTCCTGGTGGATGCCCTTGTACCCGGCGGTGCAGGTGTTGCGGCTCTCGGCCCCGGTGAGCTGCCAGACGATCCAGTCGGCGGCTTCGATCCAGCGCTCGGTCGCGGTGTAGACGGCCGGGTCCTCCTCCAGGACCTGCAACGCCTTGGCGTACTGCCACTCCGCGGAGATCCGCCCGCCGTAGCGGGAGATCCACTTCTCACCCCGGGTGTGGGCCAGGGCGTTGATGCGGTCCGCCTGGGCCTGGGCGGCGTGGTGCTTCCAGAGCTTGGGCCAGGCGTGCGGGCGGGTCGCCCAGTCGGCCGTCTCGGCGAGCGGGGTGCCGTCGGCGAGTACCGGCAGGACGGTGCAGGCCGTGAAGTCGGTGGCGATCCCGATGACGTGCGCGGGGTCGACGCCGGCGGCGGCGAGTGCGGCCGGGACGGCGGTCTGCAGCACCTCGCGCCAGTCCCCGGGGTGCTGCAGCGCCCAGTCTGGCGGCAACGGCCTTCCCGTGCCGGGCAGTTCGCGCTCGATGACGGCGTGCGGGTACTCGTGGACGGCGGTGGCGACCTCCTCGCCGTCGCGCACGCGGACCACAACGGCGCGGCCGGAGAGGGTGCCGAAGTCGATCCCGACGACGTATCTCTCCGGGTCGGGGGCAGCGGGATTCACGGTCACCTCATCATCCTTCGTACGGGGGCCAGGCATTGGGGCGACACACCTGTGGTGTCGCCTGTCGCCGGTGGATCCGCAGCCGGGGCAGGGGGGCAGCTCACCGGCGACAGGCTCCGTTCCGCGGCCTCCCCCTCAGGAGGGCGGAACGAGGGACCACCGGCCGGGCGCCCAGAAGCGGGAAATGGCGGCGCCTGGCCGGTGGAGTGGGTGGGCGTTTCGCTCGTGTTAACGCTCACAGAAATTGTGAGCGTTAACATTGGACGTGTCAAGGGAAGTTCCCTCGCCGGGCGTCCGCAGGCCCGGGCGGTCAGCGCGGCGCGCGGCGCCGGCGGTTCACCGGCGGACGACCGGGCCCACGCTGCGGCGCAGCACCAGCTCGGGCTGGATCCGCACGTGGCTCGGGGCGGACCTCGCATCGCCCTCCAGCTCCCCCAGCAGCAGCTCCAGCGCCCGCCTGCCGAGTTCGCCGAAGTCCTGCCGCACGGTGGTCAGCGGCGGGATGAAGTAGGCGGCCTCCGGGATGTCGTCGAAGCCGACCACACTGATCTCCTCGGGCACCGACCGGCCGCCCTCGTTCAGGGCGCGCAGCAGGCCGAGGGCCATGTGGTCGTTGGCGCAGAAGACGGCCGTGACATCGGGCAGTCGCGCGATCCGCAACCCGGCCTGGTAGCCCGAGCGGGCGCTCCAGTCGCCCCGCTCCACCTCCGGCACGGGAGCCCCCGCCGCCTGCAGCGTGAGGCGCCAGCCCTCCTCGCGGTCCTGGCTCTCCAGCCAGTTGGACGGTCCGGCCACGTGGTGCACGGTGCGGTGGCCCAGGTCGAGCAGGTGCCCGGTGGCCTCGCCCGCACCCTCGCGGTTGCCCACCGACACCATGGGCACCTGGGTCTGGTTGCCCGATCCGACCGCGACGACCGGCACCGAGCTGGAGAGCCGGGCCACGGCACTGACGGCGGAGGTCTGCGGCGCGATCACCACGACGCCCTCCACTCCCTGGTCGCGCAGCCGGTCGACGGCCTCCTGGACCGACCGGCCGTCAAGGGAGCGCAGGCTGGTCACGCTCACGAAGTACCCGGCGCTGCGAGCGGCCTGCTCGATGCCCTCCAGCATCGAGGCCGGTCCGTAGAGCGTCGAGTCGAAGCTGACCACGCCGAGGGTCTGCGAGCGGCGGGTGACCAGGGCGCGGGCGGCGGAGTTGGGCCGGTAGTCCAGTTCGCGGATGGCGGCCAGCACGCGCTCCCGGGTGTCCGGCCGCACGTGCGGGGCGCCGTTGAGCACCCGGGACACCGTCTGGTGGGACACACCCGCCAGTTTCGCCACGTCCGCCATCACGGGCTGGCGCTGTTCCGTCCCGGCACTCTCGGTTCCCACGGGCTCTCCCCTCCTCGGCTGCCGCCCACAGTACGCGACCAGGCCCGGGCCGTTCCGTCACCCTCGGTCGAAGGACGCGGCACTCTTCGCGCCGGCCGCCCGGGCCACCGGCGGGGCGGGCCCGCCCGCGGCGACCGGACACCGGCCGGACCGCCTGCGGGTGGCGCCGCCGTCGCCCCCGATCCGCCGTCGCCCCCGATCCGCAGCCGGCGACGCGCCGCCCGGCCGCGACCGCCCGGGGGTCAACGCCAGATCTCGGGGATCCAACGATGCCCCGAACCCTCTTGACTCCAACAGATGTGAGCGTTAACACTCATGTAACGCCAGGCCAGGGCGGCCGCCACCCCGACGCCCCACAGCCCGAGGGACCGCTCCCGGCCGGCCTCGCCCGACCGCTCCCAGCCGCCCAGTCAGAGGACGCGCTGTGCCGGTCGCGGAACACCACTGGAGGAACTGTGCGGAAGATTTCGGCGGGCCTGGTCGCCGCGGGCCTGGTGCTCTCGTTGGCGGCCTGCGGCCAGAGCACCAACGGAGCGGGCGACGGCGCGGCCAAGGGGGACGCCAAGGGCGGTCTGGTCGGCATCGCGATGCCGACGAAGTCGTCGGAACGCTGGATCAACGACGGCACCAACATGGTCAAGGAGTTCCAGGCCAAGGGCTACAAGACCGACCTGCAGTACGGCGACAACGTGGTGGAGAACCAGGTCTCCCAGGTGGAGAACATGATCACCAAGGGCGCCAAGCTGCTGGTGATCGCCGCCATCGACGGCTCCTCCCTCACCAACGTGCTGCAGAAGGCCGCCGACGCGCACATCCCGGTGATCTCCTACGACCGGCTGATCCGCGGCACGCAGAACGTCGACTACTACGCGACGTTCGACAACTACAAGGTCGGCGTCCTCCAGGGCAGCTACATCGTCGACAAGCTCGGCCTCAAGGACGGCAAGGGCCCGTTCAACATCGAGCTGTTCGCCGGCTCGCCGGACGACAACAACGCCACCTTCTTCTTCAACGGCGCGATGAGCGCCCTCAAGCCGTACGTCGACGACAAGAAACTGGTCGTGCAGAGCGGCCAGACCGCCTTCAACCAGGTCGCCACACTGCGCTGGGACGGCGCTCTCGCCCAGTCCAGGATGGACAACCTGCTGAGCAAGTCGTACACCAGCGCCCGCGTCGACGCCGTGCTCTCCCCCTACGACGGCATTTCGATCGGCATCCTCTCCTCGCTCAAGGGCGTCGGGTACGGCGCCGGGAAGTCGCTGCCCGTCGTCACCGGCCAGGACGGCGAGCTGGCCTCGGTGAAGTCGATCATCGCCGGCGAGCAGACCCAGACCGTCTACAAGGACACCCGCCAGCTGGCCAAGGCCGCCGTCCAGATGGGCGACGCGCTGCTGACCGGCGGCAAGCCCGAGGTCAACGACACCAGCCAGTACAACAACGGCGTGAAGACCGTTCCGGCACAGCTGCTCCAGCCGGTCAGCGTCGACAAGGACAACTACCAGAAGGTCCTGGTCGACAGCGGTCAGTACACCGCGGACCAGCTCAAGTAGCCCGCGGGGCCCGCTCGACGGGCCCCGTGCCGAACCGGCGGTGCGGAGCCCGGGGGCTCTCCCCCACCGCACCGCCCCGAACGATACGGACGCACAACCATGGCTGGACCCGTTCTCGAGATGCGGTCGATCAGCAAGTCGTTCCCCGGTGTCAAGGCGCTCTCCGAGGTCAACCTGACCGTCGCCGCCGGTGAGGTGCACGCCGTCTGCGGCGAGAACGGCGCCGGCAAGTCCACCCTGATGAAGGTGCTCAGCGGCGTCTACCCGCACGGCAGCTACGAGGGCGAGATCCTCTTCGAGGGCGAGCCCTGCCGGTTCAAGGACATCCGGGCCAGCGAGCAGCGCGGCATCGTCATCATCCACCAGGAACTGGCGCTGGTTCCGTACCTCTCCATCGCCGAGAACGTCTTCCTCGGCAACGAGCACGCCACCCGGGGCATCATCAACTGGCGCCGGACACTCACCCACGCCGCGGAGCTGCTCCGCCAGGTCGGCCTCGACGAGAGCCCGCACACCCGGATCGCCGACCTCGGCGTGGGAAAGCAGCAGCTGGTCGAGATCGCCAAGGCGCTCGCCAAGAAGGTCAAGCTGCTCATCCTGGACGAGCCGACCGCCGCGCTGAACGACGAGGACAGCCGCAAGCTGCTCGACCTGATTCTGGAGCTCAAGGCGCAGGGCATCGCCTGCATCATCATCTCCCACAAGCTGAACGAGATCGCCCGGGTCGCCGACGCCGTGACCATCCTGCGCGACGGGCAGACCATCGAGACCATCGCGATCGGCTCCGGGGGCATCTCCGAGGAACGGATCATCCGGGGCATGGTCGGCCGCGACCTGGAGCACCGCTACCCCGAACGCGCCGCGGACATCGGCGAGGTCGCCTTCGAGGTCGAGGACTGGAGCGTGCGGCACCCCATCGACCAGCAACGCATGGTGGTCGACGGCGCCTCGCTGAACGTGCGGCGCGGCGAGATCGTCGGCATCGCCGGCCTGATGGGCGCCGGCCGCACCGAGCTGGCCATGAGCGTCTTCGGCCGCTCGTACGGCCGATGGGCCGCCGGCCGGGTGCGGCTGCACGGCCGGGAGATCCGCACCCGCACGGTGCCCGAGGCGATCGGGCACGGCATCGCGTACGTCACCGAGGACCGCAAACAGCTCGGCCTCAACCTCATCGACGACATCAGCCGGAACATCTCGCTGAGCGCGCTCGGCAAGGTCGCGCGGTACGGCCGGGTCAACCGGCACGAGGAGGCCCGGGTCGCCGAGTCCTTCCGGCGCACCATGAACATCAAGGCCCCGACGGTGTTCACCCGGACCGGCACGCTCAGCGGCGGCAACCAGCAGAAGGTCGTCCTCAGCAAGTGGATCTTCGCCGAACCGGAGGTGCTGATCCTCGACGAGCCCACCCGCGGCATCGACATCGGCGCGAAGGCGGAGATCTACACCGTCATCGCCGAGTTGGCCGCCCAGGGCAAGGCCGTGCTCGTCATCTCGTCCGAACTCCCCGAACTCCTGGGCCTGTGCGACCGGATCTACACCATGGCCGAAGGCCGGATCACCGGCCAGGCGGCCCGCGCCGACGCGACCCAGGAATCCCTCATGCGACTCATGACCATGAGCGCCGCATCCAGCAACGAGCAGGTGTAAGGCATGGCCCAGACCGAGATCATCCCGGATTCGTCCCCGAAGACACCGCAGGCCGGCCCGAGCCCTGCCATCGGCGGTGTGCTGGCCCGCGCGCTGCGCGGCAACGTACGCCAGTACGGCATGCTGGTCGCCCTCGCGCTGATCGTGCTGCTGTTCCAGATCTGGACCGACGGCATCCTGCTCCAGCCGCTCAACATCACCAACCTGATCCAGCAGAACGGCTACATCCTCATCCTGGCGATCGGGATGATGATCGTCATCATCGCCGGGCACATCGACCTCTCAGTCGGTTCCCTGGCCGCCTTCGTCGGGGCCGCCGCCGCGGTGATGATGGTGAAGCACCACGTGCCGTGGCCCGTGGCGATGCTGGCCGCCCTGGTGATCGGCGCCCTCGCCGGGGCCTGGCAGGGCTTCTGGATCGCCTACCTGGGGATCCCGTCGTTCATCGTCACCCTGGCGGGCATGCTGCTGTTCCGCGGCGGCACCCAGATCCTGTTGCAGGGCCAGTCGGTGGCGCCGTTCCCCAAGGGCTTCCAGAGCATCAGCAGCGGCTTCCTCCCCGAGGTCGGCCCGCACACCAACTACCACAACCTCACCCTGCTGCTGGGCCTCGCGGTCCTGGCCGTCGCGATCCTGCAGGAGGTCCGCGGCCGGCGGCAGACCGCCTCGTACGGGCTTGAGCTGCTCCCGCTCGGGCTCTTCCTCGTCAAACTGGCCGTGATCACCGCCGCCGTGGTGGTCTTCACCCTGCTGCTGGCCAGCTACCACGGCGTCCCGATCGTGCTGCTGATCCTCGGCGCGCTGCTGGTCGGTTTCGGCTACCTGATGCGCAACTCGATCATCGGGCGGCACACCTACGCCATCGGCGGCAACGAGGCGGCCGCGAAGCTGTCCGGGGTGAAGAGCAAGCGGGTCGTCTTCCTCGCCTTCACCAACATGGGCGTCCTGGCGGCGCTGGCCGGGCTGGTCTTCGCGGCACGTCTCAACGCCGGTACGCCGCAGGCCGGCATCAACTTCGAGCTGGAGGCGATCGCCGCCGCGTTCATCGGCGGCGCCTCGGCCAGCGGCGGCGTGGGCACCGTCCTCGGCGCGATCATCGGCGGCCTGGTGCTGGGCGTGCTCAACAACGGCATGTCACTCGTCGGCATCGGGACCGACTACCAGCAGGTCATCAAGGGTCTGGTGCTGCTCGCGGCCGTCGGCTTCGACGTCTACAACAAGCGCCGGGCCGGTTCCTGACACCGTCCCCCGCCGCGGGCGAGCCCGCCGGTGACCGGAAAAGCGCACGGTGGTCGACCATCCGACCACCGTGCGCTTTCCGTTGCCCCGACGGTGCGGGCGGGACGAGGGAAGAGCGCCGCACACACCTCGGCCGGAATTCCTTCGAGTGAGCGGCAACCTCTTCCGCCACGGCGGCAACTGACAGGTGACCCCGAGGGCGGATACGCCCGGGTCGTCCGATCCCACCGCCGTCCGCCACCGCGCACCGCCGATCCGGGCGAGTGTACGACGGCAGGGCCGAAGCAAGGAGTAGCCCCATGAACGAGACGGATCCCGCATCGCACGGTCGCGGCCGACGCTTCCGCGCGACCGGTGACGTGCGGCGCCCCCGCGGGCGCCACCGTCGGCGCTGGACCACTCTGGGCCTGGCGCTGGGTGTACCCGGTGTGCTCGGCCCGTACCTGCTGTTCGTGCAGGCCGACTCGAAGGCCGCGTCGGTGGATCCCGACGCCTACTACACGCTGGTGTCCGTCCGCAGTGACAAGGCGCTGGACGTGCCCGGGGCGGACACCGCCGACGGCGCCTGGATCCGGCAGATGAACCGCGTGGCCGGGTCCGTGAGCCAGCAGTGGCGGCTGAGGCTGGCGGGGGACGGCTACTACGAGCTGGAGAACCGCAGCAGCCACAAGGTCCTCGGGGTGCGCGGTGATGCCTCACGGTCCGCCGCCGCCATCGAGCAGCAGACCGACCACGCCTCCGCCGCGCAGCAGTGGCGGACGCAGGATGTCGGCGATGGCGTGGTGAAGTTCGTCTCCCGCAGCAGCGGCATGGTGCTGGACGTGTGGGGCGGCGGCAGCGACGAGGGCGTACCGCTCATCCAGTACGCCGACCGCGGCAGCACCAACCAGCAGTGGCGGCTGGTCAAGGTGTCCGGCACGGGCGGGTACACCTGGCACAACGCGCAGATCGTCGGTGGCGGCTTCGTCACCGGACTGGTCTTCAACCCCGCCCGCAAGGACCTCCTCTACGCCCGGACCGACATCGGCGGCGCGTACCGCTGGGACGCGGCCGCCGCCCGGTGGACGTCGCTGACCGACTGGATCGGTGGCGCCGACTGGAACCTGCTGGGGATCGAGAGCCTGGCGACCGACCCGGTCGACCCCAACCGGCTGTACCTCGCGAGCGGCACCTACACCAACGACTGGGCGGGCAACGGCGCGATCCTCCGCTCCACCGACCAGGGCAGGACGTTCCAGCGCACCGACCTGCCGTTCAAGCTGGGCGGCAACGAGGACGGCCGGTCCATGGGCGAGCGGCTGGCGGTGGACCCTTCCAACCACGGCACGCTCTACCTGGGCACCCGCAAGAACGGCCTCTGGCGCAGCACCGACTACGGCGCGACCTGGAGCCAGGTCGGCAGCTTCCCCGTCAAGGACGGTGCGAGCAGCGGGGTCGGCCTGTCCTTCGTGACCTTCGGCCCGTCCGGCAGCAGGACGATCTACGTCGGGGTGGCCGACAAGTCGACCTCGCTGTACCGCTCCACCGACGGCGGCGCCACCTGGCAGGCCGTCCCCGGCCAGCCGACGGGGCAGCTGCCGCAGCACGGTGTGCTGTCCGGCGACGGCTCGTTCTACCTGACGTACACCAACGCGCCCGGCCCGAACGGTGTGACGGCCGGATCGGTGTGGAAGTACACGCCGTCCACCGGGGCCTGGAAGAACATCTCGCCGTCCAGCGGCAGTTACGGCTTCGCCGGCTTGGCGGTGGACCCGCAGCACCCGGCCACGGTGATGGTCACCACGCTGGACCGCTGGTGGCCCTCCGACGAGCTGTACCGCTCGACCGACGGCGGCGCCACCTGGAAGCCGCTCGGCGCGAGCTCGGAGCGGGACAGCTCCGCGGCGCCGTACGTGGGGACCGGCATCGGGCACTGGATGGGCGCACTGGCCATCGACCCCTTCGACTCCGGGCACGTGCTGTACGGCACCGGCTCGGGCATGTGGGGAAGCAACGACGTGACCGCGGCGGACGGCGGGCGTCCGACGCACTGGACCATTCCGGCCAAGGGGCTGGAGGAGACCGCGACGCTCGGGCTGGTCAAGCCACCCGGTCTCCCGCTGATCAGCGCGCTCGGCGACGTCGGCGGATTCCGGCACGACGACCTGACCAAGGTCCCCGCCAAGGCGGTGAGCGGTCCGCTGTTCACCAACACCACCGGCATCGACTTCGCCCAGGGGAAGCCGGAGTTCATGGTGCGGGTCGGCCTCGGCGGCGCGCAGCACGGCGCCTACTCGACGGACGGCGGAGCCGGCTGGACGCCCTTCGCGGCGGCTCCGGTGGGCGACGCGGGCGGCGGTTCCGCGGCCGTCTCGACGGACGGCGGCACCGTGGTGTGGACCCCCGCGGGCCAGGCTCCGTTCTTCTCGACCAACCGCGGTGCGTCCTGGGCGGCGGTCTCCGGCCTGCCGAAGGACGCGGCCGTGGTGGCCGACCGTTCGGCGGCGAACACCTTCTACGCCCTCAGCGGCGGCACCCTGTACGCCGGCACCGACGGCGGGAGGCATTTCGCCGCCCGGGCGACCGGCCTGGGCGACGGGCAGCTCAAGGCGGTCCCGGGCGTCGCCGGTGACCTGTGGATCGCCGGTGGGAGCAACGGGCTCCGGCACTCCACCGACGGCGGGGCGAGCTTCCGCAGGCTCGACGGCGTGGAGCAGGCGGCCGCCGTCGGCTTCGGCAAGGCTGCGCCCGGCGCCGGCTACCAGGCCCTCTACCTCAGCGGGAAGGTGAAGGGAGTCACCGGCCTGTTCCGCTCCACCGACGGCGGCTCGACCTGGGTCCGGATCAACGACGACCAGCACCAGTTCGGCGGGAGCGTCGTCAACGTCATCACCGGCGACCCCGACGTCTACGGCCGGGTGTACCTGGGCGGCTACGGCCGCGGTGTGGTGTACGGCGACCCGTCCTGACCGGCACGGCCCGGGGGCGGGCGGCGGATCCGCGTCGCCCGCCCCCGGAGCCGGCCCGAAAAAACCTGCGCCGGAACGGCAACCTTTCCGTCTCCGGCGCCCACTGGTCAGTGCAACGTCGAGGCGATCTACCGAATGGATGGCAATGAGGGCAATGAAGCACGCCGCCCCGCAGTCGAACCGCAGGCGTGGGCTGGTCATGGGCATACCGTTGGCGCTGGTGGCGGTCGGTGTGCTGGTGTGCCTGGCCTTCGCGCTCCTGCCGGGCAGCGGGGGCGGCGGCACCGACGCCGGGGTGCCGGCCGCCGCGTCCGTCGGGGCCACCGAGCCGAGCACCCCGCCGGGCTTCACCGCCCCGGCCGCTGCCACGCCCTCGGCGGCGCCGCCGTCGGTCACCACCTCCCCGCCCCCGCCCTCTGCCACGGGTACCCCGTCACCGTCCGCCACCCCCACGTCGCGGCCGTCGGCTGCCACGGCCACCCCGTCGCCCTCGGCCACCACGGTCACCACGTCGCCATCGGCAGCCACCACCAGTGCCCGCACCGCACCGGCCACGGCGTCCCTGGCCGGGCGGATCAAGCCCGGGGCGAGCTACCAGGGCGTCGCGACGTCCTACGACGCCGCCGACGGCAACGGCGCCTGCTCGTTCGGCCCGTCCGGTGACCTCATGATCGCGGCGATGAACCACACAGACTACGAGTCGTCCAAGGCCTGCGGGGCGTCCGTGCTCGTCCGCGCCGCCAACGGCGCGAGCATCACGGTGCGGATCGTCAACGAGTGCCCCTTGCCCTGCGCGCCCGGGCAGCTCGACCTCAGCCACGAGGCCTTCGCCAAGCTCGCCGAGCTCTCGGTGGGCCGCCTCCCGATCACCTGGACGCTGCTGAGCCCCGGCACGGCACCGGACACGATGTCGATCCGGTACAAGACCGGATCCACCCAGTGGTGGTGCGGAATCCAGGTGATCGGCCACCGGAACCCGGTGGCGGCACTGGAGGTCCGGACCGCCGACGGCTGGCGGCAGCTGTCCCGCACCGACTACAACTACTTCCTTTCCCCCGACGGCAGCGGGTGCGGCGGACCGATCAGGGTCACCGACGTCTACGGGGAACAAGTGACCGTCGACGGGATCGCGGTGAAGCCGGACTCCGCCCAGCCGACCCGAGTCCAGTTCGCCCGGCATTGACCGCGCCGCTCACCCGTCGGCCGGCGGCGGTCCCCCGCCAGGGCGACCACCGCCCCGCCCCGGAGACGTGCACTGCTAGGCTCACGCTGATTGTTAACGCTCACACTTCAGGGAGAGGGCGACCGGGGGAAATGCTCCTCGATGACGCGTCCGCGGAGTTCCACGACTTCTTCGAACGCCATTACGCCGAACTCGCCCGTCTCGCCCACCTCCTCACCGGCGAGACGGACGCGGCCGACGACCTCGCCGCGGACGCCCTGATCGCCCTGTGGCAGCGCTGGGACCGGCTCCGCGCGGCCGACCACCCACTCGCCTACGCCCGCGGGGTGGTGGCCAACATGGCGCGGGCCCGGATCCGCAGCGCGGTCCGCGAGCGGCGGCGGATCCTGCTGTTCTGGTCCCGCGCCCCGGAGAGGACGGACGGCCCGGACGTGGCCGCCGTGCTGGACGTCCGTACGGCGCTCGCCCGGCTGCCGTTCCGCAAGCGGGCGTGCGTGGTGCTGCGCCACGCCTTCGACCTGTCGGAGAAGGACACCGCCGTGGCGCTCGGCATATCGGTCGGTACGGTGAAGAGCCAGACCTCGAAGGGGATGGCCGAGCTGGAACGCGCACTCGGCGCACGAGCGGTCGACGAACTGGCGACAGGAAGGAGGAACCGGTGAACGAGCACACCACCCGGCGGCTGCGCGAGGCCGCCGAGGCCCACCAGCCCGACCGCGCACGGATCCTGGCACGCGTCGAGCGCGGCGCGGCCGGCCCTCCCGTCCGTCACCGCACGCGGTCGGGCCTGAGGTCTTGGCCCAGGGCCGCCCTCGCCGGCCTCGCCACCGCCGGCATCCTGGCGACCGGCGGTCTCGCCGTCGCCGGCATCGCCCGGACTTCGCCGTCGGACACCGTCACCACCGCGCCGGCCGCCCCCTCCCTCACGGCCACTCCCACTCCGACACCCTCTGCTCCCCCGACTGGCACCGCCCCGGCGCCGGCACCGGCCGCCACCAGCCCGGCCGGTCCGCGCCCGACCCCGTCGACGAGCAGCCGGGCCCAGAACGGGCCGCTGTGGTCGGAGGGATCGATCGACCAGCACAGCACCGTCTACTGGGGCCAGACCAACCTCGTCCTCAGGACCACCCAGCCACTCGGCTCGCTCACCGTCGAGCTGCGCATCGCCCAGACCGGCGACGTACGGGACACCGGAAACTGGCGGACCCTGCCGACCGACGACTTCACCGTCACCGCCCGGGAGTCCGGCGGTGCGCTGGTCTACCGCTGGGTGCTCAAGCCAGGCCGCACGGTACCGGCCGGGCAGCACGAGTTCGCCGGCCAGTACAACCACGCGACCGGAGCGCGCAGCGCCGCGAGCGACAGCTACCGGGTCGACGCCCAGTCGGCGGGCGGCCCCGCGTCGGTCTGGGGAGGCTTCTCCCCGGGCCGGTGAAGGCTCGACGGCTCCTCCGGGAGCGGGCCGGGGGGGGGGGGGACAAGGGCGGTTCCCCCCCCGGGGGGGGGAGGTCGCAACAACCCCAAGGGGGGGGAGGGGTAGGGGGGTTCCCCGAGGTG